>CANKVM010000006.1 GCA_947487175.1 Flavobacteriales bacterium
AAATTCAAATCGATATTTGAAAGCTTCACAATCAATTCTTTGTATGTGGTAATTTCAATAGAAGGTTTAGCAACAAAAACTTCCAATTTCTCCTTAGGTGACAACCCTTTCTGGCTGCGAATATTTCTTATTTCAGAAACGAAAGCAATTGGCAAATCTAAATTCAATGCCGACAAATCTTGGGCAGTTGGATACTCGCTGATGGTACACGCCTTTTCAGGGGTTCCATTATTCAACGCCTGGAATATTTCTTCGGTAATGAACGGCATGTAAGGATGAATTGCCTTCATCAATATTTCGAAAATTTCAACTGTTTTTTGTTTCGCCGCTTCGGAAATTTTCTCTCCAAATGCAGGTTTTACTACCTCCAAATACACGCTGCAGAAATCATCCCAAATCAATTTGTACAAATTCATGAGGGCATCGCTGAGTTTGAATGCTGCAAAATGCGCTTCATTTTCTGCCAATACTGCCGAAATTCTGCTGTGCATCAATTCAATTCCTTGTTTTTCATAGGGACGCATGTCGGTATCAACCGTTTCAAACCCATGAACCAAACGGAAAGCATTCCAAATTTTATTACAGAAATTTCTACCTTGTTCAATTTGCGATTCATCGAACAAAATATCATTTCCCGCTGGAGAACACAACAGCATTCCCAAACGCACCGCATCGGCACCAAATTGCGCAATCAAATCCAAAGGATCTGGACTGTTGCCCAAGCTTTTGCTCATTTTGCGGCGTTGCTTATCTCTAACAATACCAGTATAGTAAACGTTTTTGAATGGCAATTCTTTTTTGTACTCATACCCTGCCATGATCATTCTGGCAACCCAGAAAAACATGATTTCAGGGGCTGTTACCAAATCGTTTGTTGGGTAATAGTAATCCAACTCAGTTTGATTGTCTTTGTCAAAACCATCAAATACAGAGATTGGCCACAACCAGCTACTGAACCAAGTATCCAAAACATCTTCGTCTTGGGTGATTTGGTTTTTGTTCACGGTTATTCCTTTTTCAACGAACTTATCAAAAGCAGCATCTACATTGTGCGCCACAACAAGTTCACCACTTGGTACATACCAAGCAGGGATTCTATGTCCCCACCACAACTGACGAGAAATGTTCCAATCACGGATATTTTCAATCCAATGGCGGTAAGTATTCTTTAATTTTTCAGGATAGAATTTAATTTCATCGTTCATTACCGATGATAAAACCTCAGGATTTTTCTCCATGAATTTCTTCATGTCTAAAAACCATTGGGTACTAATTTTCGGTTCCACAACGGCATCGGTTCTTTCAGAGAAACCTACGTTGTGGGTATATTCTTCCACTTTCACCAAAAGGTCATTCTCGGTTAAATCTTTCACCCAAAGTTTGCGGGCTTCAAAGCGGTCTTTGCCAACAAACAACTCCCCTTGTTCTGAAATTGTTCCATCGTCGTTTAATGTATCAATAACGGGAAGGTTGAATTTCAATCCAATTTCATAATCGTGAATGTCATGGGCTGGCGTAACTTTCAATACACCGGTACCAAATTCAATTTCAATATAATCATCGGAAATGATGGTTACTTCTCTATTGATCAGTGGCACCCTCACCTTTTTACCAATCAAATGACTATAGCGTTCGTCGTTTGGATTTACGCAAACGGCAACGTCGCCGGCAATTGTTTCAGGACGGGCAGTGGCAACTTCCAAATGTCCCTCAAAATCAACGCCCACATATTTTACGTAATACAATTGATCTTTCACTTGGCGAAAAATCACCTCTTCGTCACTTAAGGTAGTTTTTCCTTGGGGATCCCAGTTCACCATTTTGGTACCGCGGTAAACGAGTCCTTTGTTATGCAAATCAACAAACACATCTACAACTGCTTCGGAGAGTTTAGGCTCCATGGTAAAACGGGTACGGTTCCAATCGCAGCTGGCACCCAATTTTTTCAATTGTTCAAGAATGATGCCGCCGTACTTTTCTTTCCATTCCCAGGCATGCTTCAAAAAATCTTCACGGGTGAGGTCAGTTTTTTTAATTCCTTGCGACTCGAGCAATTTCACCACTTTGGCTTCGGTGGCAATACTTGCGTGGTCGGTACCTGGCACCCAGCAAGCGTTAAATCCTTGCATTCTTGCCCTGCGAATCAACACGTCTTGGATAGTGTTGTTCAACATATGTCCCATGTGCAAAACACCGGTTACGTTTGGAGGAGGAATAACAATTGTATAAGGAGTTCGGTGATCGGGTTTGCTTTCAAAATATTTTTGAGAAAGCCAATATTGATACCATTTATTTTCTATTTCTGAGGGATTATATTTTGAGGAAATTTCCATTGTTACAAATTTAGGTTTTTTAATTTAGTGAATAAAGTGATGTATTGAAAATTAGGCATAAAAAAAGGCTGTTCCGAAAGAAACAGCCTTTTTAATATGAACGTTAAAGATTAAACCCCAACGTCGTGATGAGCTGATTCTTCAATGAAAGGATGATTGACTGGAACCAATCCACGTTTTGTCAACGCGGTTAATGTCCATATCAAGAACAATCCAGCAAAGAACATGAACACACCAATTTCAAGCAATCCAACTTGCATACCTGGTCCAAAAACACCTGGGAATACCATGAACCAAACGTCGTGATAGTGACCTAAGATCATAATTGTACCAACGATACCCAAAACGTAGCGGTTTCTTTTAGCAGAACGCATTAACAACAATGCGAAAGGCAAACAGAAGTTCATTACAAGGTTGGTTAAGAAATTGGCTTTGTATTGTTCAAAACGGATTTGGTAGTAATACATTTCTTCAGGAATTTGTGCATACCAGATCAACAAGTATTGAGACAACCAAATGTATGCCCAGAAAATGGTGAAGGCGAACATAAATTTACCTAAGTCATGGATATGTTCATTCGAAACCAGTTTCAAGTAACCAAGGCTCTTTAAATAGGCGACCAACAATGCCATGATGGTAATTGCGGTAACCCAATGGGTAATGAAGTTGTATACACCAAAGATGGTAGAATACCAGTGAGCGTCAACACTCATGATAAAGAACCAAGCCAAAAAGCTAATGGTGAAACCAAATATTACAGCAAATATTGCAGAAGTTCTGATGCTTTTGTTGTGGAAAGTGATATCCCCTTTTGTTCCGTTGTCTTCTTGAACAGATAAATTTCTCAATCTGCGACCTAGAATCATCCAAATTGTAACAAGTACAATAGGGAAAACAAAGAACATGGTAGAGTTCAAGAAACCTGATTTACCGTCAAGTATTTTGTCATATCCTTCTTGTCCTGGCTTTAAACCTAAGTGTTCGTAGTGTGCCCAGTGGTAGATATCGTTTTTCGCGATAAATACAGAGATCAACAATACGATAAACCCAACAGGTATAAAGGTTGACATTGCTTCAGGAATTCTTTTGATGGCAGCAGACCAACCTGCGTTTGCAGCGTATTGGATGGTTATCCAAAACATTGATGCCAAAGAAATCATTAAGAAGAAGTAACCAGCAACCAATAAGTTTGCCCATATTTTGGTTTGCCAAGGATGTTCAATTGTGTGATACTCCATTCTTGGACCAAAATTTTCATTAGGAACGTTTCCATGCTCTTCTGTGTGGTGTTCTTCAGCAGCTGCAGCGGTATGTTCTTCGTGACCTTTAGCAGCCTCGTGAGAATCATGTCCTTCAGCTTTCACTTCAACTTTAGCATGTTCGTCGTGACCAGCAGCAGATTTGTCAATTTTGGCAATTCCAATACCAGCTAAAATCAATCCCACAACCATAAAGATCATTGAGAATTGTTTTGCTCTAGCAGGAACAACAAATGTTTCCTGTTTAATTTCAATATGATGTCCGTGTCCCATATTATTTCTTTTCCTTGGAATTAATTCTTTTTAGTAGAATCTTGGGTGGTAGCAGCGGCAGCGGGAGCAGCAGCGGCAGCACTCAATTGTTTAACATATTTTATCACTCTCCATCTATCAACTGGTTTCAAAACAGAAGCATGGCTACCCATGTTGTTTTTACCATAAACCAGTGTATGATAGATTTTACCTTCAGGCAAAGTTTTGATATACTCGTCGGTATAACCTTTCCAAGCTGGTTTCAATGTAGCAACTTTCTTGAACACTTCACCATCGTTGTTACCTTGGTAACCGTGGCAAGGGGTACAATAAATTTCGTAAAGGTATTTACCTCTTCCGTCTGCATCGGTTAAATCGGCAGGCGCTGCAATTTGAGTTGCAGAAGCTTCATAACCTTCACCTGAGTTTGGAAGTGCATATTTGTAATCGGCTTTTCCGTAAGCTACTGTACCTGCAACAGGTTCACGCATAGACATACCGTAAGGACTTACACTGTTTGAATCAGCTTGGTTATATGGTTCGTAACCTTTAGAATAATACATATCAGGAGCATATTCCCAACCGGTATTTTCACCTCTACTTACGCAGCTTGTAACAAGTGATGCAGTAGCAATGGTACCAATGATTATTTGAATTTTTTTACTCATTCTTTTAGACATTAGATTGTTGTTTGAACACCGTTAATTAATTCTCTTAACTCAACAGCGCCATTAGATTTCATCGTATTTAAAACATCAGACTCGTTCATACCTTCAACACACTCAATTGCAATAACCATGCGATCATCAGTTTGTCTATCGTCTAACAAATCATTTTTAACTCCCAATAACAAGCGGTTTCTCCAAAAGAAGAAGAATCCCATACCGTAAGCTGTGCACAATACAGTACCTTCAAACATTACTGGAATCCAGCTTGGGGTAAAACGTACAGGTTTGTTACCAACGTTTACTGGCCAATCAAGAACGTACATATACCAAATCATGGTAGTCATCAAAATAAAACCGGTTAAACCGCAAAAGAATGCAACTCTAGCCAATCTACTTCTACGTGCACCAATAATTCTTTCTAAACCGTGAACTGGATAAGGTGTGTAAATATCATGGATATGAACGCCATCGTGCACCAAAGCACTTGTAGCTTCAACCAATTTATCTTCGTCTTCCCAAATACCCACAAGCATTTTGCTGCGGTTTCTAAGACTTAATTTTTTATCTAAAATTCCCATTTTATGAATCTCCTATCGATTATTCGCGGTTACGCAAAATTGATTTAATTTCAGCCATGTTGATTACTGGCATATACTTAGCAAATAGGAAGAAGCATGTAAAGAAGATACCAAAAGTACCCAAGAACAAGCCTATTTCCGTTAATGATCCTGAATACATAACCCAGCTACTTGGCAAATAATCACGGTGCAACGAAGTTACAATGATTACAAAACGCTCAAACCACATACCTACGTTTACCACGATACTCATGATAAAGATAAACCAAGGTGTAGTTCTAGCCCATTTGAACCAAAATACTTGAGGTGCAAGAAGGTTACAACTCATCATACTCCAATAAGCCCACCAATATGGTCCAGTAGCACGGTTAATGAACGCGTATTGTTCGTATTCAACACCTGAATACCAAGCAATAAAGAATTCTGTTAAATATGCAATACCTACAATAGAACCAGTTACCATGATAATTTTTGTCATCGCTTCTAAGTGTCCAATTGTGATGTAGTTTTCGTAGTTCATTACTTTTCTAGCCACAACCAACAATGTAGCAACCATACCGAAACCAGAGAAGATTGCACCGGCAACGAAATATGGAGGGAAGATTGTTGTATGCCAACCTGGTACAATAGATGTAGCAAAGTCAGTTGATACAATGGTGTGTACAGAAAGTACCAAAGGAGTACTCAAACCAGCCAAGATCAGAGAGATCAATTCATAACGAGCCCAAGTTCTAGTAGAACCTGTCCAACCCATTGAGAAGAAACCATACCAAAATTTAGCTGTTTTTGTTTTTACTTTATCACGAATTGTAGCGATATCAGGAATTAAACCAATATACCAAAACAACAACGAAACGCTAAAGTATGTAGAGATCGCAAATACGTCCCACAACAATGGCGAGTTAAAGTTAACCCATAAAGAACCAAAAGCATTTGGCAATGGCAAAGCCCAGTAACCTACCCAAACACGTCCCATGTGGAATACAGGGAACATAGCAGCACAAACAACGGCAAAGATTGTCATTGCTTCTGCAGAACGGTTAATAGACATTCTCCATTTTTGTCTGAATAGTAATAACACTGCAGAAATCAAAGTTCCCGCGTGACCAATACCTACCCAGAATACGAAGTTGGTAATATCCCAACCCCACATAACTGTTTTATTAATGTTCCAAACACCAATACCTGTCCAAATTGTGTTAAATAAACTGATACCAAATATTCCTAAGAAAATTAGGGATAAAGTAAATCCAATTTTCCAAGATTTGGTAGGTTGATTTAAAATGGGACGCGCAATGTCGCGGGTAACGTCGGCAGCAGTTTTGTCGCCGGTTACCAATCTTTCCCTTATTAATGAATCGTGTATCATTCCTTTTGCTTTTGGGGTTAAATGTTTTCAGTATTACGAATCTTTGTCATGTACATTACAGAAGATTGAACGTTCAATTCTTCCAATACACCAAATCCTCTTTCGTTTTTGTATAATTTGCTCACTTCACTATTTTCGTTGTGTAAATCACCAAATACAATAGCGTTTGAAGGACAAGCTTTTTGACAAGCTGTTTTCACTTCAACTTCATTTGGAGATTTGCCATCACGTTTTGCTTTCAATTTACCTTCTTGGATACGTTGAACACAGAATGAACATTTTTCCATCACACCACGGGTTCTAACTGTTACGTCAGGGTTGATTACCATTTTACCCAATGGATTGTTGAAGTGGAAATCAAATGCATCATTGTCGTTGTATCTAAACCAGTTGAAACGACGTACTTTATAAGGACAGTTGTTTCCACAATATTTAGTACCAATACAACGGTTATATGTCATTTGGTTCAAACCTTCAGAACTATGTGTGGTTGCCAATACAGGACAAACTGATTCACAAGGAGCAGCTGCACAATGTTGACACATCATAGGCTGATGAATCACATTTACATTCTCCCAATGAGCAAATTCACCTTTGTCTTGACTATCTACTTCCGCAATTTGTTTTTCACGGGTAATATAGTTAGCACCTTCAAATTGATCTTTGTGTGTGTTTGCAAAAGAATAGTAACGGTCAATACGAATCCAATGCATTTCACGACGCAAACGAATTTCATCACGACCTACAACTGGAACGTTGTTTTCAATTGAACAACTTACTACACAAGATCCACAACCTGTACAAGCATTCAAGTCAATTGCCATTGCCCACAAATGGTTTGGAGAACCATCTTTGCGGTAATCGCGTTTTTCCCAAATTGTATAAACGTGTGTTTTTGCTTTGTCGTTTCCAGCTTTTGGATTTTTTTGCCAAGCTGCGAAAGTTGACTCACGAACAATGTCACGTCCCTCAATACTATGATGCGTTTGAGTTTGTGCCAAGTGATATGTTTCGTCACCTTTTGTAATTTTAACATCACCAATCACGTAGCTACGGTCTGTAGGATTTACAAAGTTGAATGCATTCACACCCACTGATTTGAATCCTTTTTCAACAGAACCACCTACTTTACCGGCGTGTGTACGTCCAAATCCAACTGCCAAAGAAACGGTATTATTTGCTTGACCTGGCTGAATTAATGCAGGAACGTTATTTAACTTAACTCCGTTAACTTCAATAGTTACAGTATCGTCTTCAGCGATGCCTAATTTCTCTGCCAATGATTTTGGAAGAGCAACGTAGTTATCCCAACAAACTTTACTTACTGAATCTGGTAATTCGTATAACCAAGGGTTATTTCCGCTAGCACCATCTCTCATACCCACTGATTGGTAAAGTACCAAATCAATACCTGTAGATTTAGATGATTTCATAGCAGCTTCTGCAACTGATGCAAGGTTACCTGCATAAGCTGAAACTGAAGCCAAAGGAGCTTCTTGGTAGATACCCATTTCCAACGCTTTGTTGAAAGCTTCGTCTGAACCAAATTTAGCCATCCAATTGTTTTTGATAAACAAATAGAATGCTGCTGCATGAGGTTTTTGAGAAAGGATACCTTTAGATTTCAATGAATCGCCATCTGTTGAAGGAAGAGCGTTAGCCCAACTCAACAATGACTCTTGTGCTTGACGTGTGTTGAATACGTTAGAAATGGTAGGCTGAGTAAAGTGGAATACTCCGTTTACTGGTTCAGCATCAGACCAACTTTCTAGGTAATGATTATCAGGACAAACATAACCACAAACTGCTGCTGTTTCATCTTTGCTTTGAGAGAAAGAAACAGACAATTTTGCTTTTGAAATTGCCACTGACCATTCTTTGTTGTGGTTAAATACTGGATTTGCGTTGTAGAAAATTACAGCAGCAATAGATCCATTTTTCAAACCATTCAATGTATTTGTCATTGCAGTATCATCACCTTTGAATTGGTTACTAGAATTCACCATATCGATGGTAGAACCATAGTTATTCAACAAAGCGTTGATTGCATTGATTACTTTTTGAACTTCAACATTGTTGCTTCCAGAAATTACGATTGAACTTCCTTTTTGCGCCAACAAAGCTTTTGCTGCTTTTTCAATTGAGTTACCAGCCAATTCAGAATTGGTAGGAACTGCAACTTCTTTAGCTCCAGAAGCACGCGCAATTACATTGTATAAAGTTGTTACATATGCCAATTCTCTTGAAGATTGCATTGGGAAACGATAATCGGCATTAGTACCGGTCATGCTCAATGAACTTTCGAATTGGATATGAATAGACATTCCACCTTCTACAGTTGGAATTCTGTGTTTTGTATAACCTTTGGTAAATTCAACAGGCGACAACCAAGTACCTAAGAAATCAGCACCAAAACTTACTACAGTTTTTGCTTTCTCGAAGTTGTAACGTGGCAATGCGCGTTTTCCAAAATCCGCAAGGTTTGCATTCAACATACCGTTGTAAGATACAGCATCATAAGATACATGTTCTGTAGTTGGATATGCTGTTTTGAATGCTTCAATTGATTTTAATGTTGAAGGACTATTGATAGATCCTGAAACCAAGGCAATTTTACCACCTGCAGTTTGAATTTTTTTCAATTCAGCTACGATATCAGCATCCATTTTTGTCCAATCGGTAACTTCAGCACCTTTAGACAATGGGTTAGCCAATCTTTCAGTATCGTAAAGCGACAAGATAGAAGCTTGACCTGATGCACACAATCCACCGTTTGAAATAACTGAGTCAGGGTTACCGTCTACTTTAATTGGACGCCCTTCTCTCACTTTTACTTCAATACCGCAACTTACAGAGCAACCTCCACAAGTAGAACGGAAATAGTTTGCTACACCTGGTGTAATATCTTCTGGCTTCACTAAATAAGGCACGGCATGCCTTACTTTTGTTTTATAACAAGCAGCTAATGTTACCGCTGTTACGCTAAATCCAAAATACTTAAGGAAATCACGACGATTAGAATTTAATTCAAATCCATCTTCCGATAATACTTCCTCTAAGGGCAATGCCTCGTTAAACTCATTTTTTTGAGCTGCAATAAAACTTGCATCTCTGTTTAACTCCTCTTCGCCTTTCCAATATTTTATATTATTTGACATGATTTGTTTTTTTAATAGTTATTAATAATGACATTTTGCACACTCTAAACCACCATTCATTGCAGGCGTGATTTTCACCTTACCATCTGGACCAAAATATTGGCTGTGGTTACTGTTAGCTTTAATATCTTTTTTCGCTTTATCGTGTAATGCCAAATAATAATTATTATTTGCTACATCAATTCCAGTGTTTCTGTGACAATCAATACACCAACCCATTTGCAAAGTGTTCCATTGTTGAACCTTTTCCATTTTTTCAATTGGTCCGTGACAGTTTTGACACTGTAATTTACCAACTTTAACGTGTTGTGAGTGATTAAACACAGCGTGATCTGGAAGATTGTGAATTCTTACCCAACGAACTGGAGAAGGATTGTTACCATATTCTTCACCTGGTTTCGCTTCAGGATTATAATCCAAAGCTTTATAGATTTTTTTGATTTCTGGAGAAATTTCTCCGTTGTATTTGTCTGTTAACTGTACACCTTTGTGACAGTTCATACAAGTATTCAATGCAGGAATACTTGCACTCTTGCTTTCTTCAACTGTTGAGTGACAGTATTTACAATCAATTTTCAAGTCCCCACCATGTAATTTATGAGAGAATGCAATTGGTTGAGTTGGAGCATAACCTTTTTGAACACCTACTTCTGTAATGGCAAATTTATATCCATAATATGTACCTGGTAAACCTATTGCCAATACTGTAAAGATTGCCAATACTGTAGGATTCATATTTGCCAAAACGCCAGGAAGAACTTTTTGGTAGAATTTGCGATGGTCCTCATGCATGTCATCAAAATCTTCTGGATTTTTTTCAGCAGCAACACGCTTAAGTGTTTTATTAACTTTAGCTAATACAAATAGGATAATTCCAAATACAGCTACAAGAATCAACAAAATGTATTTAGTTGAAGGATCTTCCTTATCAGCAGAAGCATTAGGATCAACAACTGGTCCTTTGTTTGCTGAAGGAGCTGGTGCGGTTTTGATGTACTCAACTATATTCAAAACTTGAGCAGGTGTCAAGTTTTCGAAAATATTCATTGCAGCACCACCGTATTCCTGATACAATTTGTTTGCATCTGGATCGCCACTCTCTCTAAATTTCTTGTTGTTTCTTACCCATTGGATAATCCACTCATTTGTTCTTCTTGTGTCCACGCCACGTAATGCAGGACCAACAACTTTCTTGTCTAATGCATGACAGCTGCCACAATTGTTTGCTTCATAAAGCTTTTTGCCTTCATCGGCATTTGGCTTGTCTTGGGCAAAACTTGGTACTGAAACAGCTAAAAGCGCTGCCAACGCCCAAAATTTGAATCGATTTATGCTCATGTCTTTTACGGAATCTTTTATCGCGTCGCAAATATAGATAGTGAAACGTTTCACTTAAAACATTTTGTTAACATCATTTGCAATTTGAAATCTATCTAAATTATATTAATATATGATTGAACTACTACTATTTACACTAAACAATATTTTGTGATAAATTCTAAAATGTGTATTTTTCGATACACTTTTCGCATTATCTACCGCGGAATTAATGAATAACTGCAGTGAATACTGCATGAAAACGTAAGAAAAATCACTTTCCAACGTTGGTTTTTAGAAATTCTTTATAGCCAAGATAGCTTGCTAAGCATACCTGAGAATAGTTTTGAGAACTATTTTGAAATGCTCCAATATTTGTGTGCCATAACCTTTTGATTAACTCATTTCCATTGTCAACATCTGTTACATGTTTTACAGCATTTGCTACATTACCAGCGCCCGCATTGTAAATATGCAAAACAAGTAAATTAAACCATAATGCGTCTTTATCAAATTCAATGTTGTTTTTGATGCAAATTCTCTGAGCTTGAGGGACACAGTATTCCTTTACTAACCTCGCAGCAGCGTAGGCACTTTTGCTAAAAACCAACCGGTCGTCTACCCCATTTCTAATTCTCAATCCATATTTTCGCGCAACAGATGGCATAATTTGAAAATGACCTGCAGCACCAGAATGTGAAACTCCTTTATTATTGCTAGGGCTTTCAATTAGCAATAGCAATTGTGATACCATAGGATTTACGCCCACCGATTCGAAAACCGAATTTGCAATTTTTAACTTCGGCCCCACCACTGAATAATTGAAAAACTCTTTACGTCCTCTTACAAACTTTATTTTATGGTTTGAAGGAACTGAATGCTTTAATGCATACAAAGATCCTAAGGAAGTTAAATTTTGTCCCCTGTCAATCTTTTGAATTGCGTCTTTATGTACCACATCTATTACCTGTCTCGTGGTTTGATTCACCACCAAAAAAGAATCAGCCGACAACATAATGTCCTTCATCCAAAAAATCACATTTGGCGAACTTAAAAAGCCAAGCGCATTTGAATCATCTTCTATGGACAAAAAATGGAATG
Organism: Flavobacteriales bacterium; assembly: GCA_947487175.1. Classification (GTDB taxonomy): domain Bacteria; phylum Bacteroidota; class Bacteroidia; order NS11-12g; family UBA955; genus VMCP01. The sequence continues at coordinate 12,036 of CANKVM010000006.1, forward strand.
TGTCATTATGAATGATGTAATGACTATCGTTTTTGAAACTAAAATCGTTGTTTCTTTCTTTACTTACTCTCGATGGATTATTTCCAAAGGTAAATGATAACATTAACCCTGAAAATATCCCTCCAAACAAAATAGACTTAATAATTCTCTTCATATCTCTTACTTACAATGTTTTTCAATGTAGATGGCTGCATTTTTCTCGCCCATCAATAAACTCCTATCCCAATCTTGGCAAGCCAAACCCAATTTACCTAAATTGAATCTTGCAATTCCTCTTCCCAAATATACGTAAGATAAATTACCCGTTTTCATTTTAATTGCTTGGGTGAATTTCTTTTCGGCATCTTTCCACTTTTTGGTTTGTAACAAAACATGTCCATAGTCGGCCAAATATGTTCCATTCTTCGGATTATCGTCAATGAGTTCTTCAATTATTTTGATTGCCAAGTCAAAGTCCTTTGAAAAAAAGCAATTGTCGAATTTCAGTTTTAATGCATCCACATTTTTAGGTTCTGACAATAAAAACCTATCTATATCCGTATTAGACTGTGAATATTTCTCCATTTCATGCAAGCAAACCGCTCTGAAATAATACATTTTTGAATTCCCTGGATTTTGAGTAAGCTCATAATTTAAAAAATTGAACTTGTCTTTGCTTTTCTTTTGGGCATCATAAATAGAAAGCAACTGAATTTTTACGGTATCGCTGCCAATATTATTTTTTACCATCCAAACAGCATCCAATTCAGCATATTCGTATTCCTTCATTTGAAGTGAAAGTGCATATCTAGATTTGTGCGATTCTACATCATTCGGAAAGGCAATCAAATAATGAGAAATATCGGCCAAGGCAAATTGGAAGTTCGAAGTGAATTTATACGCCAAGTGTCTGTTATAATAGGCTTCAATGATTGAAGTATCTAAATAAATGGCTTTATTTAAATCAACCACTGCATCACCGTAGTTTTTCACTTGCAATTTTACAACACCTCTATTGTACCAATAGTTTGCATTTTGAGGCGCAACAGAAATTAATTGATCATAGGTTTTAATGGCATTAGAATAATCGTTGTCTTGCTGCTGTTGCATGCCTTTTTTAACCAACTGATTTTCTGATGAACCAGGCTGTGCAACAATTGTTCGATGCAACAATGTCAAGAAACATATTGTAAATATGTGTTTGTTAAAAATGAATTTCATTTGCTCTTGCAAGTTAATTCTTGTGGAAATATTAATTAAAAAGGGTTTTACACATTTTTTTGTGTGTCTAATTTGAATTAGTTTTGATTTTATGTCTACCGAATTTGATAAACGCAAAAACAAACTCTTTCTGATTTTAGGTACTTTTTTCTTAACGAATGCAATTGTTGCTGAATTTATTGGTGCCAAAATATTTTCGCTAGAAGCTACACTGGGTTTCAATCCAGCCAATATTACATTATTTGGAGAAACCAATAGCTTTAACATGACAGCCGGTGTTATTCTTTGGCCTTTTGTATTTATTATGACCGACATCATCAATGAATACTTTGGAAAAGATGGGGTTCGCAAATTGTCTTATTTAACGGTTATTATGCTCATTTATTCATTCATAATGGTAAGGGTGGCAATGGGATTGAAGGGTGCCGACTTTTGGATAGGTTCAGGAAGCAACAAAGGAATATCGGATATGTCGAGTGCCTATAATTCAGTTTTTGGCGCGGGCTTGATGATTATCATTGGATCGTTGGTGGCCTTTTTGGTAGGCCAAATGGTAGATGCGTTTATTTTTACCAAAATCAAGGACAAAACGAACAACAAATTTATTTGGTTACGGGCAACAGGAAGTACCGTTGTGAGTCAATTTATTGACAGTTATGTGGTACTTATTATTGCTTTTTATATTGGAGGGACATTTTCTTTCAAACAAGTGATGGCCATAGGAACTATCAATTACATTTATAAGCTCATTATGTCAGTTGTGTTGTTGCCCCTGCTCTATTTTGTGCATGGTATCATTGACAGATACTTAGGAAAAGAAAATTAAGTAATTCGAGATTGAATTTCTCAGAATAAGAGCATTATACCCGATAAAATAATTACCGCACTGGTAATGATTCCCGAATTATGTTCCCATTTGTGGGCATCTAATTTTTTCATTCCTTGGTAACCAATAAATACGCCGGTTAAAATGCTAATCCATGTAGAGATTGCATATACCAAAATCAATGCAATGATGGTTGGAAAACCTGAAGGCGCCAAGGTGAAAAAATAACCTACAATTTCCATACATGGTGATAAGAACATAGAAAGTAATATGGCCCCAAAAACCCATTTGTGTGTACCTGAAGTTACAGGATCCAAATGAAAATGGTGGTGTTTGTAATGTCTGTATAAAAACCATATACCCAATAATACGAGTATGATTCCCCCAATTTTTTCAAAAGGCAAATTGAGTAAAAAGTCATTGTTTTTATTTGCGCTGTTTTTGAATTTCGTTAGAAATCCATTGGTAACGAAATAAATGATTAATCCAATGATAATTGTTCCTATGGAATGCGCCCAAGCGGCCATGGAAGCATATCTGTAAGTGGTGAACTTACTCCATTTCATTTTATGCGCCAAAGATGCTAAGGGCAACCAATGGCTAGGAATAAATCCATGCAATAAACTAATAAAGAAAGCGAGAAATAATTGGGCCCTCATAAAAGTGCAAAGTTAGTATAAAAAACAAAAGCACCGCATTGAGCGGTGCTTTTATTTATGTTTTAGTATTTAGATTAAGCGTTAGCTTCAGTCATCCATTTGTTCCACTGTTCTGCAGAAATCTTGCTATCAGTTTCAACCATAGTAGTGATTTTATCTTCAGTTAATGAAGTTAATTCTTCTACAGAATTCACACCAAGTGCATTCATTCTTTTCACCATAGCTGGACCAACTCCTGCCAATGATTTCAATTCAGTGATTCCACCACTTTCGGCAGTTGATTTAGTTGCTTTAGATGCATCTGCTTCAACTTTTGCTGCTGCTGCATCGGCTTCCGCTTTTGCTGCTTTTTTGTTGCCTTTTTCAGCTTCTGCAAATTGTGCTCTCAATTCAGTGAAGGCATCCAATTCACCCAAAGTAGATCTCTCTGAAGAATTACCAGATTTCTTAACTGGTTTTCCGCCAGTAGTTTTGCGAGATTTATCTCCGCCTCTAGATTTATCATCAGAATCATTCTTAGCTCTTTCAGCACCTTTCCAGATGTTTGTATGAGAAACAATGATACGTTTAGAATCTTTGCTAAATTCGATTACTTCAAACTCAAGAACTTCGTCTTCTTTCAACGGCTTGTTGTCTGCTTTCTTAATGTGACGGGTTGGAGCAAATGCCTCAACACCATACTGCATTTGAATAGTAGCACCTTTGTCGTTGATGTTCATTACAGTTCCTTCGTGAATAGAACCGATAGTGAAGATAGTTTCGAAAGTTTCCCAAGGATTTTCTTCCAATTGTTTATGACCCAAACTCAAACGTCTGTTATCAGAATCAACTTCCAATACAACAACATCTAATTTTTCGCCTTTTTTCACAAATTCAGAAGGATGCTTGATCTTTTTGTTCCAACTTAAGTCAGAAACGTGCACCAAACCATCAATACCCTCTTCAAGTTCCAAGAACAAACCATAAGAAGTTAAGTTTTTAACTACTCCAGAATGCTTGCTTCCCAAAGGATATCTGTCGGTGATGCTAATCCAAGGATCGGAATTCAATTGTTTGATACCCAAGCTCATTTTGTGCTCGTTACGATCAAGTGACAATACCAATGCTTCGATTTCTTCACCCACTTTTAGGTATTCAGAAGGGTTACGTAGGTGTGAACTCCAGCTCATTTCACTTACGTGCACCAAACCTTCAACACCAGGTTTAATTTCAATAAATGCACCGTAATCAGCTACAGATACAACTCTACCTTTAACTGTAGAACCTTCAGCGATGTCGGCTTCTAAATTATCCCAAGGGTGAGAAGACAATTGCTTCAAGCCTAAAGAAATACGTTTTTTGGTATCGTCGTAGTCTAAGATAACTACGTTAATTTTATCATCTAATTTTAATACCTCTTCTGGGTGATTGATTCTACCCCAAGAAATATCAGTAATATGCAATAATCCATCAATTCCACCCAAATCAACGAACACACCAAAGCTTGTCATGTTTTTCACAACACCTTCTAGTATTTGTCCTTTTTCTAGGCGAGATAATATTTCAGATTTTTGAGCTTCAATATCATCTTCAATTAATGCTTTATGAGAAACAACTACGTTTTTGTAAACATCATTGATTTTAACAATTTTAAAATCCATGTTTTTGCCCACGTATTGGTCGTAATCTCTTACTGGCTTAGTATCGATTTGAGAACCTGGTAAGAAAGTATCAATGCTAAATACATCAACTACCAATCCACCTTTGGTTCTAGAGCGCACAAAACCTGTAACAACAGTATCATTTGCATGAGCTTCAACAATTTTTTCCCACGCAGTTTCTTGTAATGCTTTTCTTCTGCTTAGGATCAGTTGACCCATTTTGTCCTCAGCTATGTCAACAAATACTTCTACTTCGTCGCCAACTGCCAATTCTGGTCTGTCTCTGAATTCTGTTCTTGGAACTAGTCCATCACTTTTGAATCCGATGTTTACTACTACGTCTTTATCGTTAATAGCAACAACTAGACCTCTAACCACTTGTTTTTCAACAACTGGGCTAAATGTTTTAGAGTAAGACTCTTCTAATACGTTTCTTTCGTCTGAAGAATACGATTGAAAACCTGCATCATCTGCATCCCAATCGAAATCATCGTGTCCTGAAACTTTTGAAATTGCCTTTTGTTTTGGGGCAATTTCGGAAACTGCTTGAGTTTCTTCAATGTTGTTTTCGTTTTTTTCGTTAGTCAATTTAAGGGTTCCTCCTTTGAATAGGGCGCAAATTTATATTGCATAAATCAATTTTCCTAATGTTTATTTTTTGTTTTTTAGAGAATTATCGTCTCTCCACGATTGATCAAGCTTTTCTGAGCAGCTTCGAGAATTGTAACCACATTTAAACCGCTATTTGCATTGCCCAATGGTGTTGTTTTTTCAGAAATCGACTTAACAAAATCTTCAGCTACACCCTTCAATGCTTCAATTTGAGGCAACTTTGGAATATAAATATCGCCAAATCTGTAATCTATCAGCCATTTATGCATGTCTTCCGGAGTACTCACAGAAAAACCTGAATCGTAAATTTTAATTTTTTCAGTTGGCTCCACGTCATCATAAATAATCATCTTTTTTGTGCCCCCAATTAAGGTTTTCCTAATTTTTACAGGACTTATCCAACTCGATGTAATATGGGCAAATGTATCGTCGTCAAAAAACAAAGAAATATAAGCCAAGTTTTCAATTCCCATTTTTGTATGGGCAATTCCTGTTGCACTCACCGCAACTGGCTTCTTCCCTCCTGATATGTAATCAAAAATTGATAAATCATGTACTGCCAAATCCCAAATAACACTCCAATTTGGATTAAATAGCCCCAAATTAATTCGTGTACTATCGAAATATTGAAGTTGACCCAATTCCCCACTATCTATTACATTTTTGATTTTTTGAACGGCACCTGTATATAAAAATGTGTGATCAACCATCAAACTCAATCCCCTTGCATCGGCAATTTCCATTAATTCCAAAACTTCAGCTCTGCTTGTTGCAAGTGGTTTCTCAACCATTACACTTTTGTTTTTAAGCAATGCTTTTTTTGCCAAATCGTAGTGAGTATTAATAGGAGTAGCCAAAACCACCGCATCAATTTCTGGATTTTCAAAAATCTCATTTGCATCGTTGCAAAGATTAATTTTAGGGTATAGCTGATGGATTTTTTGCAATCTGTTGTTGTCGAAATCTGCTACTGAATGAACTTCAGCGCCATTTACCGATTGAAAATTTCTTACCAAATTTGGACCCCAATAGCCCAAGCCAACAATTCCAACATTTATCATAACTGTTCTGCAAATTAAAAAGATTAATCCTGAATTTGTGAAGATTTCTTATGTTTGTAATGAATTTATGGCAAAAAAGACACAAAATACAGTTGAAATTAAAAATCCAACAGTAAAAAAGACAATTTCTTTGGGTTTCATTTCAGAAAGTCAGTCATTCAATACTGAATTAACTTCAAGCTACCAATACGTTTCATCCCATTCTGGAATTGAAATGTTGCATGACCTTAAAAATCAAACGTCTGATTGGTATTTAATAGCATATAATCCATCTTGCTTAAAGGCCAACCAAACCAATAAGGCTCTCTCATTAGTCCCTCAAAATCCTAAAAATGGAAGTTATTGCGTTGCCACTACTTTCAAAAAGGGAAAAGCCTTGAAAGATTTATTGCTAGGAAGTAATGCGCAACACGATTTGGCATCCTTTATTTTGATGGATGCAGAAACGCTAAGCAGATTCATTGATCAAAATTACATTCCAAAAAGCCAGGCAGAATTGGCTTACGCAGTTGAAAAAACATGTTCTAAAGAATATGTGCTTCAATTGGATGCTCTAGAGTCGCCAAAAAGTAGTTGGAAAGCCGATTTAAATACCAAACATTCAAAAATTGCAAATTACTATTTTAAGTCATTTACCAATATTTCAAAACTCGCATTTGTGCTCGTTTCCCTTATCGGATTGTTTTTCTTGGTTGGAATGAGTAAAAAAGCAGGTATTTCTGGTGATGAATTTACACAATACGAATATTCAAAATTGACAGCCAATTACTATTTAGATAAAATTGGACAGTCAATTCCTATTGATACAAATTTATTAAAGGGCCAAAAAATGAAGACTTTGGCATCTGTTTATCAAAACGAAGGTGTAAACACCGCAACTTTGGTAGACCCAGAAAAGTTAATGCACTTGTACGGATCTAGTTTTGATACATTTACCACCATTTTGGCACATTTCTTCGGAACCGATGACATTATGGGATTCCGACATTTCTGGAACGCCATTTTTGGATTCTTTATCATTCTATACAGTTCATTGATTGTTCGCCGACTTACCAAAGGAAGCTGGTTCTGGGGTGCCGTTGCATTTGCCATTTTGATATTTACCCCTCGCCTTTTCGGTGAATCTTTGAACAATCCAAAGGATGTTCCTTTTGCTTTGGGTTATATCATGTCGTTGTATTATGCTATTAAAGTATTCTCTAACTTCCCGAATTTCAGATGGTCTAGTATTTTGGGATTAATCGTTGGAACTGCTTTGGGCATTAGCATTCGTATTGGGGGATTATTATCAATTGCCATTTTCATTATGTATGCCGGTTTGAAATTCATCGAAACAATTGGTCTTAGTAACTTCTTGAAATTAAAATGGAATCAATTTGGCAAATGGATTATTTGGCTAGGTGGAATTTCATTGGGCAGTTACCTATTGGGTGTTTATGTTTGGCCATATGGATGGGATCAACCTTTTACCAATCCTTTCGTTGCATTGAAATCTTTCACAAATTATGCGGGCAGTATTCGTCAGCTTTTTGAGGGACATATGTTCGATTCAGATGTTTTACCTGCTTACTACTTAACAAAGTATGTATTCATTACTTTGCCTTTAGTGAGTTTGGTGGGATTTGTAATATTCATGATTACTACACTTATCAAACGCAAAGAATTCACAATTGAAGAATTCTTAATCGTTTTTGCCGCTATTTTCCCAATTTTGTACATTTATATCAATCATTCTCAAGTGTATGGCGGTTTGCGTCAAGTATTGTTTACCATTCCATGTTTTGTGATGGTGGGTGTTTTGGGATATGCCAAGTTGCAAAAAATGATAAAAATAAAGTTGCCAGTTTCTGCAATTTTAGCGGTTTTGTTAACTGCCTTACCTGCTAAGTTTATTTTCGCAAATACCTCCCTCTCCTATATTTATTTCAATGAAACCATTGGAGGAACTAAGGGTGCATACGGTAAATATGAAATGGATTATTATTTGGCTGGTTTGCGTCAAAGTGCAGAATGGTTCTTAGAGAATGTAGCGAGAAAGAATCCCTCAAAAAAATACGAAGTATTGACATATGGAATGGATCAGGTGAAATACTACTGCAGAAACGACAAAAATGTGCATGTTGGATTTACGAGATTTGACGACCGTGGAAGTAAAAAATGGGATTATGCTATTTTCTACAATGCTTACTTTGATAAGGATAGACTCGCATCTGGAGAATTCCCTCCAAAAGGAACCGTGTTTTCTCCAATGGTTGATGGAAAGCCAATGGGCTGTGTGATTGAAAGACTTTCCTTAGATAATTTTGAGGGAATCAAAGCCATTGAAAAAGATACAAACTATAGATTTGGAATCGACAAATTACAGTCTTATTTGAAAGTTGATCCAATTTCTAGCGAAACCCAGTTTTATTTGGCAAATGGTTATGCAAATCTTGGAATGCTCGACTCTGCAATAATATGCGCTAAAAAGAGCATAGAATCTTATCCCGAATACAGCAAAGGATTGTTTTCATTGCATCAGTTTTATATGAACTTAAAAAAGTACGATGAAGCGGTAAAAGTAATGGATCAATATTTGGATGCCCGTCCTCAAGATGCGGAAGGTTATATCATGAAAGCCCAATCGCAATTGATGAAGAAAGACAATTCTGTTATGACAACCATTAACAGGGCGGTTGAATTAAGTCCTTTGGATTCTAGATCTTATATGTTGGGAGCTCAGTACTACCAAAGTATCAAAGACCAAGGAAATTTAGACAATTGGTATAAAGCAGCCATGTTGCAACAGGCTAAAACCCAAGATGATCAACAAAACAGCATTACTGCCATCCGATTCATTTATGAAAGCATTACAGGAATGGGAGTTGAAGAATTCGACAAGAAATTCTTAAAAATGGAATAATTAAATTATTAACCTAATAAATTGGCCAATTCTCCATGCTCAGTAGCATAGAATTGGCCTTTTTCATTTATGGCAATCTTTGAAGCTTCAACGCTTAAATCGTGCTCATAAAAAAATATCCAATTTTCTTTTACAGCCAAATCATTCACCCACTTACGTTCGGTCATTGTAACAAGAGGTTGAATGTCGTAAGCCATTACATAATTGGCAGGAATATGCGCTGAAGAAGGGTACAAATCAGCGGCATAAAGTATTTTTTTGCCGTTATCTAGGTGAATCAAAGGAGCAATCATACCAATGGTATGTCCGTTAAAAACTTTGATTTCGATGCAATTGGCAAAGATTTCATTTTCGCTTAGAAAATTCAATTTGTTCGATGTTTCAAGCAATTCAAAATTCTCTTTCAAAAACGAAGCTTTTTCTCTCGGATTGGGATTGTTGGCATGATTCCAATGCGCTTCATTCAAATGATAGATGGCATTGGGAAAGGTTAACGCCAAAGAATTGTCTTGTAAACGCTCAATTGCGCCTCCACAGTGATCGAAGTGCAAGTGAGTCAATAAAACATCTGTAATATCCTCTTTATTGAATCCTGCGGCCTTTAATGAGTTCAATAACGAATGATCGCCGTTTAACCAGTAATGCCCATAGAACTTTTCACTTTGTTTGTTTCCAATTCCAGTGTCAATTAATATCAATTTAGATTCTGTTTCAACCAGCAAGCAGCGCATAGCCCAATTGCACATGTTGTTTTCATCGGAGGGATTTAATTTATTCCAAATGGTTTTTGGAACAACGCCAAACATGGCTCCCCCGTCTAACTTGAAATTACCGGTAGGAATAACGTGAACTTTCATTTTAGAAATCTCCGTAAACGTCTGTCAAAGCTTCACAACCGGTTTCAGTAATCAAAATGGTATGTTCAAACTGAGCACTTAGTTTGCCATCAATGGTGCGGGCTGTCCAACCATCTTTTCTGTCTATTTTACAACGGGCTTTTCCGGCGTTTATCATTGGCTCAATGGTAAATATCATTCCCGGTTTCAATTTAGGTCCAGTATTTTTATCGGCAATATGCGATACATCTGGTTCCTCATGGAATTTAATACCAACCCCATGTCCACAAAATTCATAAACAACGCTGTAACCGTGTTTGTGGGCATGTTCAGCAATGTGGAAACCTATATTGTTTAATTGATTGCCTGGAAAGCACTGCTGCATTCCTATTTTCAAACATTCTTTGGTTACTTCAACCAACTTTTTTGCATATTCACTCGGCTCACCCACATAATACATTTTGCAAGTATCGCCAAAGTAACCGTTTAATATGGTGGTTACATCTATGTTTACAATATCTCCAAATTCTAAAACAGTTTCATTGGGTACACCATGACAAATTACATCGTTTACCGAAATACAGCATGAATGCTTGAACCCGCGATAACCTTTTGTTGCAGGAGTTGCACCATGACTTCTTACAAATTCCTCACAATTCCTGTCAAGTTCAATTGTTTTTACACCTGGTTTAATGAATTGCTCCATGTATTTCAGCGTTTCGGCTGCCAAGTGAGAACTCTTTCTAATTCCCTCGATTTGTTCTGGGGTTTTAATATTGATAGCCATCTATTTATTATTCGGCAATTGCCCTTATAACATCTTGTTTTGTAATGATATGCCAATTCCCTCCCATGTCCATCACTAACAAAGCACTATTTTGCTTATTGATCATTGACGATAGTTTTTCAATGCTTTCAGAAAAAGCAACTATTGGATAAGGCGGTTGCATGATATTGATTACGGTGTTTTTCATTAATGAACTATTTTTCAATAATTCAGCATAAAAATGATTGTCTTCAATACTTCCAACAAACGCACCACTTTGATTCATCACTGGAATTTGAGAGATGCCATACTTCTGCATTTTTTCAAATACCGTTTCGCACAAATCATCTTCGTGGCAATAAACCAACGGATGATGCATGTGATTCTGAATCAAATCTAATGCCGACTTGGTAACATTTGCAGGCAAAAATCCCCTGTCTCTCATCCAATCTTCGTTGAACATTTTACCCAAATAACGGGTTCCATGGTCATGGAAAATAACCACGACTACATCGCCAGCTTTGAATTCATTTTGCAACTGCATAATTCCAGCCATGGCACTACCCGCGCTGTTTCCTGCAAAAATTCCTTCTTCCCTCGGAATGCGTCTTGTCATAACAGCGGCATCTTTGTCTGTAACTTTTTCAAATTTATCAATCAATGAAAAATCGACATTGGCTGGTAAAAAATCTTCACCTATTCCCTCCGTGATATATGGATAAATTTCGTTCTTATCGAATTCTCCGGTTTCTAGGTATTTTTTAAATACAGACCCGTAGGTATCAATTCCAAATACTTTGATATTCGGGTTTTTCTCCTTTAAATATTTGGCTGTACCAGAAATAGTTCCACCAGTTCCAACGCCAACAACCAAATGGGTAATTTCCCCATCTGTTTGATCCCAAATTTCAGGACCCGTTTGCTCGTAATGAGCTGTAGAATTGCTTAAATTGTCGTATTGATTGGGCTTCCATGCATTTGGTATTTCAGCGGCCAATCTTGAACTTACAGAATAATAGCTGCGTGGATCTGTTGGTTCAACATCGGTAGGACAAACAATCACCTCAGCGCCGAATGCTTTTAGTGCATCAACTTTTTCTTTGCTTTGTTTGTCTGTTGTGGTAAAAATACATTTGTATCCTTTTATTACCGCGGCAATAGCCAATCCCATTCCTGTGTTTCCACTGGTTCCTTCAATAATGGTTCCACCAGGTTTCAAAGCACCAGATTTCTCTGCATCTTCAATCATTTTCAAGGCCATTCTATCCTTGATAGAGTTTCCAGGATTTGTGGTTTCAACCTTAGCCAAAACCGTACAAGGCAAATCTTTGGTAATTTTATTAATTTTCACCAAAGGGGTGTTGCCAATTGTATGGAGAATATTCTCGAAATATTTCATGAATTATTTTTTAATGCAAATTGAATTTGTGCCAAATGATGTGGACCATGCCAAGCGTATAATGCAATTAATTGACTCAAAGACAAATGTCTTTGATCACCTGTATGATAAACAGATTTAGCCAAATGTTCGGTAGGATTTTTAAGGCATTCGAGTAAAAACAAACTCCAACGCTGATGAACTCCCAACAAAATCATAAAGCTCGCTTCATGATGAAACGAATAATCTATTTGTTCAGCCCATTTGTTTTCATCATAAGGATGAATTTCAGTGGTGTCTTGAGAAACTACATGTTTGGTTCTGATAAATGCCATCATGTGCGAATCCGCCAAATGGTGAATTATTTCTCTAATTGTCCAAGATTCGTCTCTATATGTTTTATTTAAGTCTTCTTCGGTTAAAGAAGGCAAAATTTTAGCCAATTGATTTGGGAATTCTTTGATTGCAATTACGCTTTGCAATAATTCTTCAATTGAAATATCTCTATCCCAATCAAAATTATCAGCAACATAAACAGGTTTGTCCATCACTTAATTGATTAAATCAAATCCTGTGTACTTTCTAAGAACTTCTGGCACAATAATACCTTCAGGAGTTTGATTGGCTTCTAACAAGGCCGCTACAATTCTTGGTAAAGCCAAAGCACTACCGTTTAGGCTATGTGCAAGCTCTGTTTTTCCTTCCGCATTTTTATACCTGCATTTCAACCTGTTGGTTTGGAAAGTCTCAAAGTTGCTCACAGATGAACATTCAAGCCACATTTCTTGCGCTGGCGACCAAACTTCCATGTCGTATGTTTTGGCACTAGTGAATCCCATATCGCCACCACAAAGCAATAAAACACGGTAATGTAAACCTAATTTTTGCAATAAGCTTTGAACGTAGTTTTGCATATTTTCCAATACCTCATAAGAACTTTCTGGTTTCACAATTTGTACAATTTCAACTTTATCAAATTGATGCAATCTGTTTAATCCTCGAACGTGGGCACCATAACTTCCTGCTTCTCTTCTAAAGCATGGTGTATAAGCACAGTTTTTAATTGGCAATTGAGATTCATTTAACATTACATTTCTGTATATATTGGTCACCGGAACCTCTGCCGTAGGAATCAAATATAAATCGTCAATGGTAGAATGATACATTTGCCCTTCTTTATCGGGTAATTGACCTGTACCATAACCACTCTCTGAATTCACCATCAACGGTGGTTGAATTTCCATGTAACCTTGACTTCCTGCCTCATTTAAGAAGAACTGAATCAGGGCACGTTGAAAAATAGCACCTTTTCCTTTGTATACGGGAAATCCAGCACCTGTAATTTTAACACCCAATTCAAAATCGATGATGTCATATTTTGCAGCCAATTCCCAATGAGGCAATGCGCCTTCATATAAATTAACTTTATCGCCATAAATAGATGAAACAAAATTATCATTTGCATCTTTTCCTTTAGGCACAGAAATATTTGGGGTATTTGGCAAGGTTACCAATAAATTCTTCAGTTCTGTTTCTTTTTCTTCAACTGTAATTTCGAGGGACTTTAGCTCTTCTTTCAAACGGACCGATTCAATTCGAATTGATTCAGCTTCTTCCTTTTTACCTTCTTTGAATAAGGAACCAACCTGCGCCGACAACTGATTGCCAAGTGCTTGATTCTGTTCCATATTGGTTCTAGCCTGGCGAGCTTGCTCGTCGATGCTCAATATTTCGTTGATTGTAGCAGTTGCATCAAAGCCTCTAATTGCTAATCTAGAGATGATTTCATCTTTATTTTGTCGAATATTTGAGATTAATAACATAATTACTGCAAAATTGCCAAAAAAAATCGGTTGTTTTATGATTAATTCAATTGTTTTTTAACAAACTTGCTTTAATAGCGATTAATTATCAAAAAATCATATATCAACCTTTATTCAATACACCAATTCCATTGGCGTATTTTTTTGCAAATTCAATTGCAAATTCAATTTCATTTTGAATACTCCCATCTAAAATTGCTTCTCTAACCGCATCTTTAATCATGCCAATGTGTTTGGGGTTTTTAATATCAAACAACTCCATAATATGATTTCCTGTAAATACGGGCTGCCAGTTTCTCAATTCATCTTTGGCAAGCACCGCTTCTATTTTTTGTGATACTACCGCAAGATTTTTAATGTGTTTGGCTACTTTTTGTTCATTCTTGCTGGTAATGTCCGCTGTACACAATATCATTAGATCTTGAATATCTTCACCTGCTTCAAAAATCAATCTACGAACAGCACTGTCCGTTACAATTTCCTTAGACAAAACAATTGGACGTAAATGCATCAAGACCAGTTTTTCAACATAGCGCATTTTTTCATCTAAGGGCAATCTCAAACGCTTAAAAATCCCCTTTACCATTCTAGACCCTCTGTCTTCATGGCCATGGAATGTCCATCCTACTTTTGGGTCAAATCTTTTGGTTGGTGGTTTTGCTATATCGTGCAAAATGGCAGCCCAACGCAACCACAAACTATCAGAAAGCGCACAAGTTTGATCCAAAACTTGCAAAGTATGGTAAAAATTGTCTTTGTGACTTTTCCCATTAATGGTTTCAATACCATGCAATGCAACAAATTCAGGAAAGAAGCGAACGAGCAATCCAGTTTTATACATGATATCAAAAGCAATGCTAGGTTTCTCACCCAAAATCATTGCATTGATTTCGTCTGTTACCCTTTCTTGAGAAACAATATCAATTCTGTGCGCATTTTCGCAAATTGAAACATATGTTTTCGCTTCAATTTTGAATCCCAATCTTGCCGAAAACCTGATGGCTCTCAACATTCTTAATGGATCATCACTGAAAGTAATATCTGGATCGTTTGGCGTTTTTATAATTCCATCTTGAATGTCTTGTACCCCATTAAATGGATCATACAATTCACCAAAATTATGTTTGTTCAAAGACAAATAAAGGGAGTTTATGGTAAAGTCCCTCCTATTTTGATCATCAATTAAACTACCATCTTCAACGATGGGTTTTCTCGATTCTTTTCTATAACTTTCTTTTCTGGCACCAATAATTTCGATGATATAATCATTGAACTTAATTTGTGCCGTTCCAAAATTCTTAAATAAAGCAATGTGTTTATCGCCTTTTAGTGATTGAAAAAAATGTTGAGCAAAATCAACACCCGAACCAATGCAAACCACATCAATATCTTTGTTTGATCTTTTTAAAAACAAATCCCTCACAAAACCACCTACAACATAAGCTTCGAGGTTCATTTCCTCGGCGGTATCAGATATTTTCTGAAATATGTCGTGATTCAAAGGGTTGTTATTCACGATACAAAGATAAGCAAGGCTTTTGATTATCTTTGTGAGCAATGAAACAAAAGGCTGTTCTCATTTTATTGATTTACGCGATATTTCGAATAAATTTCATCCCAATGGGTCATACCGGCGACGGATGGGGTTATGCCTGTGAAATTTTAAAACACGATTACTTTTCACCGCATCATATTCTTTACAAACCTTTTGTAGCATTTTGCTCTACCCCATTTGACCAATTTTTTCCATTTCTAAGTCCAATAGTTTTTTATAGTCAATTAAATTTAATTTGGGGTGCAATTTCATTGTATATCCTATTTCTCATCTTAGAAATTATCAATCCCTCAAATGAAAAGAACATTTGGGCGATGATGTTTGTGGCATTTGGATTCGGTTTTATTCGGTATTCAGGTGAAAACGAAACGTATATTCTTCCTATCCTTTTTAGTTTATTGGGGACATTTTTTCATTTCAAGAAAGCGAATAAATTTTGGACATACTTATTTTTATCCATTGCAGTATTGTTTCATCAAATTCATATTTTTTGGCTATTGGGATTTGGCATTTCCGAAATCATTCAAAAAAAGAACTGGAAACCGTTATTGATTTCGTGTTTTGCAATTGTATTGTTTTACATAGGATATGCCATTCATTATCAAATTACTTGGTATACTCTTCCTTTTTACGATGTGCAACAAAGACAGGTAACTACTTCACTTGGAATTAAAAACATCTTATTTACCCCTATAAACTTCATTCGAACTTTTATTCAAATTCATGGAGATATTCTTCTGATAATTAATATCTATAAAATTTACATATTATCTATTTCAGGAATATTGATCACCATTTTATTACTGAATTTCAAACGCGTTATCAAGTACTTTCAAAGCCTTCATTCTTTGTCCCTCAAAAAAACAAAAGGCAGTATTACAATTTCAAATCCGCTCATTATTGCCATTTTGTTGCACTTTTCATTCGCATTTTACTCTGAAGGAAATGCAGAATTCATGGTAATGCTACCTTTGTTGTTAATCATCTGGTTTTCACAAAGCAATTTACTGCACTTTCAACTTGTAAAAGGCCTCACCATATTCATTGCCATTTGGAATACCCTATTTTTCATTATCCCTTCACAACAATATGACTTCAAAGGAATTGCGTACATTACAGATAAAATCCAAGCCATTTCGCAATCAAAAACCAAACCCGTTAAATTCATAACCGATAATAATGTGTTGTTTAGCAATTATTTAGAATATAAAAACTTAACAACATTATACGAAAAAATGAATTTTAAAATACAAAGTATTGAGGAATTCAACAACAAACCCAACAATGACCTATCAAAATTTATCATAGTAACAGATGCCATTGATAATATTTATTCAACAGATAGAAAATCAATTGTTTCTAAAGTAGAGAATCAAAACGGGTTATTTAATCAAAAATACAAATTGAGAACATTGGCCATTTTACAACCAAATACGGCTCAAAAAATAAAGATTACAGAATTGTACTAATTACCAATTTAATTGCGCAAAATCGTTGATTTGCGTCAATTTTTGATCTTTCACTTGGTAGATGGTACCACCAAACTTTTGAATCAAACGATAATCGTGGGTTGCCATAATTACCGATGTACCTTCATTGCAAATTTTATGCAATAAAGTCATCACATCATCGCTAATTTCAGGATCTAAGTTTCCAGTTGGCTCATCGGCCAATACTACTTTTGGGTCGTTCAATAGAGCACGGGCAATAACCAATCTTTGTTGTTCACCACCACTTAATTCATTTGGAAACTTGTAGCTTTTGGTTTGTAAACCCACCTTTTCAAGGACTTCCAAAGCGCGTTGTTTCATTTCGAAATCATTCTTCCAACCGGTAGCTCTTAGCACAAAAAGTAAATTATCTAAGGCTGATCGGTCAGACAACAATTGAAAATCTTGGAATATGATTCCCAACTTCCTACGAAGAAAAGGTATCTGACTTGGCTTTAATCCGTTTAGTTCAAAATCTGCAATTTTAGCATTGCCTTCAACCAATGGAATTTCACCATAAAGTGTTTTTAACAATGATGATTTCCCAGATCCAGTTTTACCTACTAAAAATACAAACTCTCCAATACTTACATCTAAGGAAATAGATTGCAACACAGGAATTCGTCCCTGGTAAATTGTAGCATGATTAATTGATATTGGCAATTCCACAGAGCAAAACTATAAAAATCTATTTAATAAGCGAATGAAACATATTCACACTAAGTAAATAGTCCAATTCGATGGAAAATCAATTCCTAAACCACTGAATAGGCTCCTTACCCATTTTGCGGAGAAGTTTGTTTGCCTTTTTAAAGTGGTTGTTGCCGAAAAATCCTTTGTGGGCCGACAAAGGACTCGGATGAACTGAGCTTAAAATGATATGCTTGGTTTCATCAATACATTGGATCATTTGATTGGCATTATTTCCCCAAAGCATAAAAATTATCTTTTCATGTTCTTCAGAAATTTTCCCAACACATAAATTAGTGAAGTTTTGCCATCCAATTCCTTGATGCGAAAGTGGTTGATCTTTTTCAACGGTAAGAATGGTATTCAATAATAGAACGCCTTGTTCTGCCCAAAACTGAATATCACCAGAGGTAAAAGGTTCACAATCAAACTCTGTTTCAATTTCCTTGAAAATATTTTTTAGAGACGGTGGAATTTTAACACCTTCATTCACCGAAAACGCCAAACCATTAGCTTCGCCAGTACCGTGGTATGGATCTTGCCCAATGATTACAACTTTTACATCATTGAAATCACACAATTCAAGGGCTTTTAAAATATCATTTTGTGAAGGATAAATAATTACACCTTGCTTAACCTTTTGATTTAAAATATTATGAATTCTTTTCAACCCACTTAATTGGTGGGCATTTCTCAATATCTTATACCAAGCTTTTTCTTCTGATAAGCCAAACATATTAAGTTAACAAATCCTCCAATTCTTCAATATCTAGATTGGTCAATACCACATCTTCGTCTGGAATAATGCTTTCTGCCAATCTGGTTTTCTTCATTTGCAATGCCAAAATCTTTTCTTCAATTGTGTTTTTCGTAATGAATTTATAACTCATTACTGTTTTATTTTGACCAATTCTATGCGCCCTATCTTCAGCTTGCTTCATGGTAAAAGGATTCCACCATGGATCTGCCAAAAATACATAATCAGCTGCAGTTAAATTGATTCCACTATTTCCCGCTCTCAAACTCAATAAGAAAATTTTAATTTCAGGTGTATTTTGAAACAAATCAATTTGATTCGCTCTTTCTTTTTCATCCATTGAACCGTCCAAGTAGCAATATTGAATTTTCGATTCTTTCAACAATTCAGCAATGTTTTTGAGATATCCTACAAATTGAGAGAACAATAATATTTTATGCCCATTCTCAATTGCACGTATCAACATTCTCGAAATTTCATCATCTTTTCCACTGCCCCCTTCGTAATTCTCATCCTTCAAACTCGGATTCAAGGCTAGTTGACGCAAATGCATCAAACCGTTAAAAATCTTCAACCTTGATTTGCTAATTCCAACTTGGTTTACATGATTCAAAATCTCGTTTCTATATTGACTTTTGACTTTCTCATATAACTCTTCTTGTGCTGGACTCATTTCACAATAGTGAATTTTTTCTATTTTTGGAGGAAGTTCCTTCACCACTTGACTCTTGGTTCTTCTCAATACAAATGGATCAATAAATTTCCTTAGCTCGTCTGCTTTTTTTGCATTTGAAGACTTTTCAATTGGTTTAATAAATTGATTTTCAAAGAATGAATAAGAACCCAATAAACCAGGATTCAAGAAATTCATTTGGCTCCAGATGTCTAATAAAGTATTTTCAATTGGGGTACCCGTTAAGGCAATCCTATTGCGAGCATTTAATTTTAGTAAGTTTCGGGCTGTTAAAGAACTTGGATTTTTAATTGCCTGACTTTCATCGAGAACAACACAACGGTATTCAAAACACTTCAGTATTTCAATATCGTTTCTCATTGTGCCATAGCTCATGATAATCAAATCAATATCGGCAAATTCACTAATCAATTTATGTCTGTGAATTCCATTGTATTTTAATACTTTCAAGGTTGGGCAAAATTTATTTGCCTCTGATTGCCAGTTATATAAAAGTGATTTAGGACAAATTACCAAGGTTGGACCCTGGTAGAATTGATTTGATGGAATAATGGAAGAACCATTTAATACTTTCTCAACCTCTTCAAACGCCATATGGCGATGAACAGTGGTAGGATGGTATTCATGATTGATCATGGATTGAATAACGGCAAGAGTTTGAATTGTTTTACCCAAACCCATATCATCGGCCAATAACGCACCGAGTTTGTTTTCAAGTAAAAATTTAATCCAATTGTATCCTTCTTTTTGGTATTCTCTTAACTCCGCAACAAAATTTAACGGCAATTCATAATCCGGCAGGTCAGTAGATAATATTTCGTTCCATTTTGATTTTGGCAGTTCTTCTTCAAATAAATCTTGAATATTATCTAACAAACCAACATGTATATTTTTTAACCTGAGTGTTTTATCATCAAAATCAGCCAAATTCACAATCTGCGAAAATCTTGCAAACCATTCATCAGGTAAAATTGCAATGCTCCCATCAGGCAATACAAATTCTTTTTTCTTTTGAAGGATGTTGTTTTTCAATCGGCTAAAAGGAATTTCGAAATCTCCAAATTTCACTACGGCCATTACGTCAAACCAATCTTCAAATTGATTTACCTTGATTTTTAATTCAATCTTACCCAAATAATAATTTACTTCGGTAAAATCTTGTTCTACTTTAAATCCTTTGCGTTTTAAATCTTCAGTATGTTCGTTTATCCACTGAATTAAAGAATATGAAGAATCTTCCATTGGAACACAGAATAAACTTCCTTCGTTTACTTCCAATCCCAATTCCTTCAAAATTGAAATCTTTTCATTTTCTATTTGATAAGATCTTCGAATTCTATGGAAAGTAAATTTCCCATCAGTTTCTTCTAATGAAACGTTCACACGTTTGTTTACGTGATAAGGAAACAACCAACTGCCATATTTGAAATAGAGTACGATATGACTGTCTTTGTCCCAAACTTTCGACAACCTTAAAACAGGTTGCACGTCTAACTGTTCGGTTACAATATCAAACCCCACTGCATATACATCGTGATTTTCCAATAAAGGAAGTACGAACTTTTGCATATAAACAGCCTCTTGAGCTGGCTCAATATGGATAAACTTTTTGGTTAAAAATGGTTTAATTTTTTGACCGTCTACCCTGTCGTTAAAAAACAATAATTTGGTATCCGTAAGCATCCACGCTGGTTTGTTTACCAACATAACACTCTCGTTTTCAAAAAACCTAACTTTTTCATCTTGGTGTTTTACGGTAGCGAAATAATTCATACCCTCTTCATCCCTTCTAAAATGAAACAACACCGATGCAGGTTCATTGACAAACGAAATTGGCGAACCCATTGGTTCTCCGGTTACACTTGACCAATAAATCTGATAATCTTTTACTATATTTAAAATATGTACAAGTTGACGCTCAATAAAGGCGCGAACTTGAATTTTCATTTCAGGTGTAAATTGTTTTAACAAGAAATCCGCAGGACGCAATTTTTTAGTACCTGTGTAGAATTTCTTCATAATTGACTCAACCTCAAAGGTTTCTATCAGTTCAACCGCGGCATTTTGCCTTTCATCTAACCTAAAATAATCACTATTCTTTTCTCGAATTCGCTGATATGTTAATGAGGGTTTTCCATTTTCAAGCAGTTGGACTGCGTTTGCTTCAATGACAACTCCAAAATGAGCATGTTTTACAAAGGTAAATACTACTTCGAATTGTTTTGAATTGATTACTTCCATCTTGCTTTTTCTACAAATAAACTTGCAAGTTATAGCAGATAAATCAAACTATTGACCTTTTTTTGTAAATAGTATAACTATTACGTAAATATTATGGAAAATATACCAAATATGACCTATTCCGGGCTTTCTATCCCTCAAAAATATGAACATCTTCATACTTTTTGGAATGGAATTGCTGACAATCAAGTTGATTGGGTTGCCAATTTGAGCAATGCCACAGCTCTAATGAAAGAAATTTTCAATTGGTGGTGGGTTGGATTTTATCGCGTTCAAAACAATCAGTTAATATTGGGACCGTTTCAGGGTCCATCTGCTTGTACTAAAATCGACTTTGGAAAAGGCGTTTGTGGCAGCTGTTGGAAAAGTGAATACACCATATTGGTACCAAATGTTCATGAATTTGAGGGACATATTGCATGCAGCAGTATTTCAAATAGTGAAATTGTAATCCCAATTTTCAAAGACAATAAAATCTGGGGAGTTTTAGACGTTGATAGCGAACATTTGAATCATTTTAATGAAATTGACAAGATAGAATTGGAAAAATTTTGTCAATCAATTTCAACGTTTTTATAATCCCAATTATTAAAGAAATTCTCTGAATTCCTTTTTTTTTTGCATCTTTGGAAAAATAATTTTTTTAGAATGAATACACTTAAAACCAAGAAGAATATTATTCTGCTCATCATCGTAGCCTCTTTGGGCTATTTTGTTGACATATATGATTTGATACTTTTTAATATAATTAAAAAAGAAAGTCTCGAGTCTTTGCATATTGATTACAACACCTATGAAACCGTTTTATTCCGTTGGCAAATGGCAGGAATGCTAATTGGTGGAATTCTTTGGGGTGTTTGGGGCGATAAAAAAGGAAGGGTTTCAGTATTATTTGGTAGCATTTTAATATATTCTGTTGCCAATATTGCCAATGCCTTTGTTGAAACTCTTTGGGCATATAAAATGTGGCGTTTAATTGCAGGATTAGGTTTGGCCGGAGAACTTGGTGCAGCCATTACATTGGTTGCCGAGTTAATGCCTCAAAAGAAAAGAGGTTTGGGAACTATGATCATTGTAACCTTCGGTGCATTGGGCGCTGTTGCGGCATTCTTGGTTTCAAAAAATGGTCAATTTATTGGTGATTTTATTTCTGGAATTATTCACAAACCAGTTGCAAATTGGCAAGTTGCTTACATTGTAGGGGGCACATTGGGTCTACTGCTTCTGGCATTAAGGGCGAGTACATTTGAAAGTGGACTTTTTGAACAAGCAAAAGAACACAATGTAGAACGCGGTAATTTCTTTAGTCTATTTAAAGAAAAGAAAACCTTTGTGAAATACTTGGCATGTATTGTAATTGGATTGCCTGTTTGGTTTGTTGTGGGTGTTTTAATTGCTTTGGCGCATAGATTCTTGCCTGAAATTACGGGCAATACGGATATCCTAAAAGTATTACCTACCAAAGAAATGGTACTTTGGAGCTATGTAGGACTTTCTATCGGTGATCTAACTAGCGGTACCTTGTCGCAAATTTTCAAAAGCCGCAAAAAAATAATGTTCTCAAATATTATAGGCATTATCATTATGACAGTGATTTATTTGTATGGACCCGTTGGTTCAGCAAATTATTATCGCTTTTTGGCAGTTATGCTTGGCATGGTAACTGGTTACTGGGCTTTGTTTGTTACAAACGCCAGTGAACAATTTGGAACAAATATTAGAAGTACTGTTGCCGCAACCGTGCCCAATTTTGTGCGTGGTGGTGTACTTTTAATCACCTCAGGATTCGAAATATTAGAGTCTCAAACACATTCTGCAAGTATTTCTGCACTTATTATCGGATTAATTTGTGTTTCTCTTGCTATTTGGGGAACTTTGCACATAGAAGAATCCTTTCATAAGGATTTGAACTATTACGAAAAATAACTCCCCTTGAATTCAAATTATAAACTTTCGTTCATCGAAAAAATTGTTTTAGCCATATTAGAGGACTCTCCAAAAGGCGCATTAAATACCCAACGCGTTTTTAACAGGATTCCCATTGATGCTAAAATAGATAAAGAATCTGTATATCAGGCTCTCCTATCCCTCACTCAAAAAAAACTAATCAATCAGCCTTCTAAAGGACAATTTGCGTTTGTAAAACCATCGCAAACCCTTCAAGGTAGATTAATTACAAGCAACAAAGGCGAATACTATGTGGTACTTGATGATGGACTATCCTATTTTATTCCAACAGTTTACATCAAGCAATTATTGCCTGAAGATCGGGTTGAATGTGAATACAAAGTAAAAGGCAAACGGGTTGACATTGTTTATGTGAGGTTAATCGACAGAAAACCAACCAAAGTTGTAGGTTACTTAGACGTTTTTGAAAAAAATGCCTATTTACTTACTTCGAAAGCAGGTTTTAAAGACATTAAAATCAAAGGGGAAGTTGATCCTAAATTAGACGGCCAAAAAGCCATTGTTGAAGTATATGATTTCCCCCCAAACACAAAATATCCAATAGGTAGAATTTTAGAAGTATTTGGAACTCCAGGGAATAATGAAACCGAAATGCATGCCATTGTGGGTGAATTTGGATTCAAAACGATATTCCCGAAGGATGTTTTGGAAGAAACAGAAGCCATTGAAGAAGTAATTTCGAACAATGAAATAAAATCGAGAAAAGATTTTAGAGACGTAACAACCTTTACAATTGACCCTGCAGATGCTAAAGACTTTGATGATGCAATTTCGTACCAAGAGTTAGAAAATGGAAACGTAAAAATCGGAGTACACATTGCCGATGTTTCACATTACGTTAAAGTTGGAAGTCCTTTAGATAGAGAGGCATTTGAAAGAGGTACTTCTGTTTATTTGGTAGACAGAACAATTCCAATGTTACCTGAGAAATTATCAAACAACCTTTGCTCATTGCGTCCTAACGAAAATAGATTGGCCTTTTCAGTTGAATTTGAACTAAATGCACAATTTCAAATAGTGAAAAAATGGATTGGCAAAACCATTATTCATAGTAACCGCAGATTTTCATACGAAGAAGCTCAAGAAATCATTGTTGCGGAAACCGGAGAATATGCGCATGAATTGGTTACCCTGAATAATATTTCTAAAATTTACGAAAAAGATAGATTTGAAGATGGTGCATTGAAATTTGAATCTAAAGAATTGCGATTCAAATTAACAGAAAGTGGTGAACCCATTGAAGTTTATGAAAAAACTAGATT
This sequence comes from Flavobacteriales bacterium, assembly GCA_947487175.1. Lineage (GTDB taxonomy): Bacteria > Bacteroidota > Bacteroidia > NS11-12g > UBA955 > VMCP01. Next base: position 36,396 of record CANKVM010000006.1, read on the forward strand.
CGATGCGCATAAAATGATTGAGACATATATGCTTTTGGCTAACAAAGCAATAGCAGAACATGTTTACAAGTTAAAAATTCCAAATTTGCCTTTCATTTACAGAACGCATGACAATCCCCCACAAGAAAAGTTAATTGAATTTGCTAAATTTTGCAAAATCATGGGTTATCCAATTCAAATTGACAATGAAAAAGTAATGAGAAAATCATTCAATTCATTATTGGAAAGAGCCGAGAATAAACCAGAATTATCAGTACTCCAACAAATGGCAATTCGAACGATGGCGAAAGCGGTTTATACTGCCTACAAAACGTCGCATTTTGGATTGGCATTTGAATATTATACACACTTCACATCTCCTATTCGCCGATATCCAGATTTATTGGCCCATAGAATGCTTTTCAATTACTTAAACGATACTCCATCGCAGTATAACGAAGAAACCATAGAGAGCTTTGCAAAGCACTCTTCTTTGATGGAACAAAAAGCAGCCGAAGCCGAAAGAGCAAGTGTGAAATACAAAATGGCCGAATTAATGAAAAAACACGAAGGTGAAATTTTCGAAGCCCGTATTTCAGGTATCACAGAATGGGGTATTTATGCAACCATTTTAGATTTACATGCTGAAGGATTAATTAGAGTAAGTGAAATTAAATCTGACCGATTCTATTACGTAGAAGACGAACGCAAATTGATGGGCAAAAGAACCAAAAAATCTTTCCACATGGGAGATATTATCACAATCAAAGTGAAATCAGCCAACCCTATAGCCAGACAAATAGATTTTTATTTATACGAATAATGAATACAATTGAAAAACTTCAAAACGATTATAATCAATTCTTAAACCAAAATTCTTTTAAGGGATCTCCCGACAACCTTTACAATCCAATGAATTACATCATGTCATTGGGGGGAAAACGTGTTAGGCCCTTGTTGTCAATGATTGGAAATCAATTGGTGAATGGCGATGCCCAACACGGAATTTATATTGGTCACATAATGGAGGTATTTCATAATTTTAGCCTGGTGCATGACGACATTATGGACAAAGCTGATTCAAGGCGTGGTAAACCTACAGTGCACAAGAAATGGGATGAACCAACGGCAATCTTAAGTGGCGATAATATGTTGGTTAAAGCATACGAATTGTTAATTAACTATACTGGGCCAAACAAGGATGCAATTTTGAAAACCTTTACCAAAACAGCTGCAGAAGTTTGTGAAGGACAACAAAATGACATGGATTTTGAAAGTCGCAATGATGTAGATATAGATTCTTATTTACACATGATTCAAAATAAAACTGCGGTTTTATTGGGATGTAGCATCAAATGTGGTGCACTTTCTGGAAACTGCAATGAACAAACCAGCAATGAACTGTATGATTTTGCAATCAATATGGGAATGGCTTTTCAGTTGATGGATGATTATCTAGATACCTTTGGAAATTCAGATAATACCGGAAAAATCAAAGGAGGAGATATTCTGCAGGGAAAGAAAACTTGGTTATTCTTAAATTCACAACATATTGATCAAGAAAAGCATCAAGAATTATTCAATGATGAAAATAACTCAACAAAAGTGAATGCCATTATAGCTCATTGGCAAAAAATTGAACTTGATAAACAATGCCTTCAATTAATTGAAGATTACAATAAGAAAGCGCATTCAAATTTAGAACGCATTGAAAAAAATGGTGTTGATACGGAATTATTGATTGAGCTTTTGAATTATTTGAGCGAAAGACAGAATTAATGCAATACCATTACGGTTCCTGTTTTCTGATAACGATTATCATTCCAACCATCAAAATTAAGTAACCAAGCATAAACACCGTCTTGAACTTGTATGCCATTGATGGTTCCATCCCATTGCTTCTTTTTATCAAAAGACTCCCAAATTTTCTGACCCCAACGGTCATAAACTTTCATGGAATATCCTTTCACAAAGATTGGAACTGTACCCCAAACTTCATTTAATTTGTCATTATTTACGGTGAATGCATTTGGTACCCAGACTTCTGGCGGTTGATATAAGTAAACCCAATTACTCTCGGTAATTCCTTTAAAATAGATTCCTTTCGTTGGTGCTTCATATCCGATGGCCCTATACCAATAGCCACCCCAATCATAATCTAATTTATCATCTTTGAATAAGCGGTTATTCTGGATAATAATAGACTTAAACTGTTCAATGTCATTTTTCCTTTGTAAATCCCAAATACTCACGCCAGAATCCCAACCTATATAATCAGCCCATTTCAAATTAAAATAATAATCTGGGGCCTCAATTGAAGTTCCACTGATAATTACATTACATCCTTTGTTACTTGGTTTGCTGATATGTCCACACTTATCAATTACAATTACCTGGTAGCAAAACGCTTGTTTATCTACGTTGAAACTAGAATCAGAAAGCGAAGTGTCTTTAATTACAAATTCAGGAACCGAACCAATAGAACCTGTAATAGGGAATTTGTAAATTTCAAATTCTTTGAATTTGGGCTCAGCACTCATAACCCATTTTACGTCAACTCTACGATCTTCAAAAACGCTTGCAGAAATTAAATGAACAGGGTCAATTGAATTATTTAATTCTCTAACTGTACAAAAAACATTGATTGGTTGTACCCGCGTATCGCAAATATTCACACCAATCATTCCAAAACAATAATTATTTACTTGCGGATTTACAACATTATTATCTATAAACTCGCCTGCTAAATTGTCGAAAATTGTATCTATAATTTGTTTGGAACCATCTGGATTGGTTCTTTCAATTAGAAAGTATTTAAAAAAATTAGTTGGAACAGTTGAAGAAGGCCACGAAATCTTCATTTGTTTTGTTACCCTTTCATAACTTACACAGATGGCATCTGGAGGGATAACTTTTGGAGGTTCTTCAATGAGTATTGAAATTATAGCATAGGTAGTATCTGATTTTGGACAACCGCAATCGTAAATCATAACCTGAAGTTTAATGGTGTCTTTTGAAAAACTCCCACAGGTTGTTTGCCAGTTTAATTTTAACTGCGCCCTGTTTATTCCCATTATGGTTCTAACTGTTGCCGTATCTGTAAACTTCATGGCTCCTTTTTTTAACCACTTCACTTTCAAATTCACCGTATCAAACACATCTGCATCGCGTGCAAACTTTTGAATATCTATCAATTCAGTAGCCGTCACTTTAATAAAAGTATCAGACATCCAAGGCTTTTTATTCAAATTTTCAAAGTCAATTTTAAACAATGCATTGTTGCAATTTCTGCTATTCATTGTTGTACTAAATGCTGTTGGCGTAACTGGAAATAATCCATTTTGACGACAACCAGCGCACACCGACTGATAAATAATACCCTTTTTATCAAACCGGCTTGTACCCCCATCAACATGTTCTTCCGCTTTTTTAAAACTCGTACTAACCCCTCCAAAAAATGTCCCAAAAGCCAAATTGTACATGTTTTTAGAAAACACCGCGATATAAAAATCACTACCATCTGTTGTCTTTTGTAAGGCATCGTTGGTGGTTTGAAGATTTCTCGTATTTCCCTTGTTTCGATGGATTTTTGAAGCACCTGTATTGACATCATATAAAGCTGTATTTGTTGCTCCACCCCAACCTGAGATAAAAATACGTTCACAACGGTCTACTAAAAATGCAGAAGGACTAATATTCGGCATATTGCCATTTGCACCAAATGTTGTTTGAATGAGAATTGTATTTAAATCCTGACTGTGTTTTGTAATAAATTGACCCGTATTTGCTTGGCTATACGGCGAATTTATGGTACTAATTTGACCTTCAGTTTGTCCAAAAATGTATGGATTTCCTTTTAAATCTGTTTGAACAAAATAAGCCTGCTCATAATTGGCTGTTCCATAATATTTCCCACTGAGTAATATCCCATTTTTAGAATCAAATCGCAATAGCATACCATCAACATCGCCAATAAAATCATTTTGCCATGCACCCGGAAACTGAGATTTCAATCCCCTAGAATTGGTACCACCCGCAGCATACAAGTCATTGTTTTTTCCCAATGCAATTCCATAAATGGCATCGTAGTATTTATCTTCATCGCCTATTACTTGCGACCAATTTAAACTTTTTAGATCGCCAGTAAGTGAAAAAACAGTACCATCTTCTTCAACTGTTCTAATTCTACTTCCAACCGTTTGTGGAAAGTCATTGGAGTATGTTACCCCACAAACATAAATCGTTTTATTATCGGTAATGATTTCTCCTCGAAACTCATCGGCATAGTTGTATAAAAGTGGAAAATTATCAACTGGGGTAACCGACCTATCTGCGCCAACACCATCTTGACCGCTGCCACCAAAATAAGTTCCCGCCAAAATTTTTGTACCTGCCCAGCTAATTTTGGTAATGGTAAAATCATACGAACCATTCCATGTAACATCATAACTTCCTGCTGTTACTGGAAAATCGCTACTCTTTGTTGTGGACATAACATAAAGGTTATTCAATGAATCAACCACCATCGAATGGGGTTGTTCGTTATCTGATCCCCCCAAATATGTACAAAAAACCAATTTACTCCCCGATTGATTGTATTTTAACAAAGCAATGTCTCTATCTCCTCCGTAACCCAAGTCTTCAGGAACCCCGCCGCCAAACTGAATTTGGAATGCGCCTGTTGTTACAGGCAACCCAACGTCGAATACTGTCCCTCCAGAATAACCATTGCCAATTTCGTCATAAGTTCCTGTACAACCAAAATTGTCAGCACTAGAACCACTATAAGTGCTAAAAACAAGCACTGGATCAACCACAATCTTGGTGTTTCGCTTTAACGTTGTTTGCTTCTGGATTTTATATGTAATTTCATTGCCGTTTAGAACATATTGACAAGGAATTATTAAAGATGGATTCGCACTTTCATAAACCAAAGGAATATTTTCATTCCAATTTAAAATGCTCGTTTCAAAACGAAGTTCAGTTTCACTGCTTTTAGAAACACCAGCTCCATTGACTTTTATTTTAATGAGGGACAATTTCTCGGCCGAACAAATCCAATTGTATTTGATACCCCCATTACTTGCTATAATTTCTAAATCAACATCTTTATAAATGTCCCTCACAACTATTTTAGAAAATTTATACAATTCTGTTGCCCATCTTTTAGGGTTGTTTCCCTTAAAATAATTGACATAATAATCTGATTTGCTTCCCTCAAAATCAATATTTGAATAATTGGCATTTACGAAGTTTAATTGAACACTGTGAGAAGCAATTTGGGTACTTTCAATGGCTCTGTCATGAATTTCCATCACATCATCTGTATTCCAAAAATGCAGCCACAAACCGTCATTACATAGCCAAACATTGCCAATATTTAGTGCAGCATAGGCTTTTACTTTATTTGGAAATTGACCTTTGTTTTCAATAAATATCTCCGATTGCCCATTCAAAAATTGAGGGATTATCATGAAAATATAGATTAAAAAAAGCAGGTACTTTTTCATTGATTTATACAAATTTCGTTGAAATAATGTATGTTTCAACTCTTAGACAATAAAATTATACTGAAAGTTTTCGCAAAAATGCGAATTATTCCGAATTAAGATTGCCTAAATTTGCATTTGAATGAGAATATTGTTTTTTGGAACACCTGAATTCGCTGCAGCTTCATTGGAATTAATTGCACAAGAAGGATTTAATGTGGTTGCGGTAGTTACGGCCCCAGATAAACCTGCAGGGAGAGGTAGACAGTTAAAATCAAGTGATGTAAAAGTTTCTGCTGAAAAATTAAACATTCCCGTTTTTCAACCATCCAATTTAAAATCAGAGGATTTTCTTAATCAAATTAATAGTTTAAATATTGATTTGGGTGTTGTTATTGCTTTCAGAATGTTGCCTGAGAAAATTTGGTCGGCTCCCAAACTTGGAACCATCAATTTACATGCATCGTTATTACCTAATTACCGAGGTGCTGCCCCTATTCAACACGCCATTATTCAAGGCGAAACTGTAACCGGTGTGAGTACATTTTTCCTAAAACATGAAATTGATACTGGCGATTTGATTGATCAACAGGAAGTTCAAATTAATGAGAATGAAACGGGTGGATCATTGCACGACAAATTAATGGATGTAGGTGCCAATTTGATGATTCAATCTTTGAGGAAAATTGAAGCATTTGGAAATCAAACCCCAACCTTTCCTCAAATTTATACCGATGATTTAAAAATGGCCAGTAAAATCAACCGTGACTTTTGCCATATAGACATAAATCAAACGGCAATTGAAGTTCATAATAAAATCAGAGGTTTAAGTCCTTATCCAGGTTCATGGATTGAAAGTTCTTTCGGTGAGTTGAAAATATACACTTCTCAGATTGTAACAGAATCCGTAAAAAATGAATCGACAGATGTGATTTTCATCGATAATAAAAAACTATATATAGAATGTGAAAATTCTTTTTTGGAGATTTTGGAGCTTCAACCCCAAGGAAAACAAAGGATGTCGGCGATTTCCTACCTAAATGGCTTGAGATAATTCAAAAAATATTTTATAATTTTCTTGCATTTCACAATAATGTTGTGTTTATTGCGTTTTCAATATCATAAAGAAAACGCCTATAGCTATAAAAATACTCAACTAAAAAACGTATTAACAATTAAAGTTTAATCCGCAAGGAGGAGTATTATTATGGCAACAACAATGATAGCAGATGGTGTGTTAATAAAACACTACACAGAAGGCAACCAAGGCGCTTTTGAAACCCTTCTCAAAAGACACAAAAATCGCATTTTCTCGAGCATTTATGCTCTGGTTGGTGATCGTTATATTGCTGAAGACATATTTCAGGAAACTTTCATTAAAATCATACACTCTATTAGAACTGGCAAATACAACCATGAAGACAAATTTCTTCCTTGGGCGATGCGTATTTCTAGAAATATGTGTATTGATTCAATTCGTCAAAGAAAGCGTTTACCAATAGTTGTAGACAGTGAAGGCAATGATATTTTAAACAACCTTGGAATATTCGAAAAAAGCCAGGAAGAGTTGCATATTGAAAACGACGAAATTACCATGCTAAGAAAATGGATTTGGGAATTACCTGAAGAGCAGCGCGAAGTACTGGTTTTGAGGAATTATGCAGATTTAAGTTTCAAAGAAATTGCAGTTGTAACAAATACAAATATCAACACTTGTATTGGTCGAATGCATTACGCTTTAATTAATCTTAGAAAAATGACGCAAAAAAATTCAGTTAGAGTAAAATAAAAATCAAAGTAATGCGTTATTAACTAAAATAACGTAAGGCTTATGATTTATAACATTACCAAAAATGAATTGCTAAAATACTTTTACAATGAATGCTCTCCTAGCGTGAGGCAATTGATTGAAATGGAGTTAGACGCAAATCCTGAATGGAGGAATTACTTAAATTATTTAGAAACGGTTCAAAATTCAACCAAAATTGATTTTAAGCCTAATGACACTTTGGTAAGTATGATCTTAGAAGAAAGTGCAGCTACCGAACACCAATCATTATAAAATATCTTCATTCATAAAACAAAAAAACCTTCATTTATGAAGGTTTTTTTGTTTTTAATATGTATATAATTTAACTATACGAATAAATTCTTTAGTTCTTTTGCGTCTTCTGGTTTCATTTTTCCCGCCAAAATTAACCTTACCTGACGGCGTCTTAACGCGCCATCAAATTTATTTTGCTCTTCTGGGGTTTGAGGTTCTATTTGAGGAACCGCTACTGGCCTATTGCGGCTATCTAAGGCAACGAAAGTATAATAAGCCTCATTGCTCTTAATCTTTTCACCACGTGGAATGCTGTGGGCATAAACCTCTATAAAAACCTCCATTGATGAATTGAATGCCCTGGTAACATAAGCGGTTAAGGTAACAACATCACCTAAACGAATACTTTCTTTGAAAGAAACACTATCTACCGCGGCAGTAACCACAATTTGATTGCTATGTTTTTGAGCGGCAATTGCTGCACAAATATCCATCCAATGCAACATTTTCCCTCCCATTAAATTATTTAATGTATTTGTATCGTTTGGCAATACAATTTCATTCATTTCGGTGAGAGAATGACTTGGGAATTTTGTATTATTTTCTTGCATGTTATTATAAAATAAAAAAGGGCGATAAAATCGCCCTAAATATAAGTTGTTTTTTAATTCAATTATGCTTGGGCTTCAACAACAGAAACAAAGCTTCTGCCATCTTTACCTTTTCTGAATCGAACTACACCATTTGACAAAGCGAACAAAGTATGGTCTTTACCAATACCTACGTTAACTTCTGGATGATGTTTAGTACCTCTTTGACGTACAATGATATTTCCAGACTGAACAACTTGTCCACCGAAAATTTTCACGCCTAGACGTTTACTGTGCGACTCTCTACCGTTTTTGGTGCTACCCGCACCTTTTTTATGTGCCATACTTTCTAATTTATATTATTAAGCCTTGATACTTTCGATTTTCAAACAAGTGTGTGAATGTCTGAAACCATTCTTCACTGTATACCCTTTTCTTCTTTTCTTTTTGAAAACGATAATCTTATCGCCTTTTCCGTGCTCCGCAACAGAACAAGTTACTTTCGCACCTGCTACTGTTGGAGAACCCACCTGGATCTTGTCTCCACCTATGAATAAAACATTTTCAAACTCAATTTTTGAACCTGTTTCGGCGTCCAAACGATTTACAATAAGAAAGGTATTTTCCGAAACCTTATATTGTCTTCCTGCTATTTCTACTATTGCGTACATGACGTAAAATTGGGTTGCAAAGATAGTGATATTATTTTACCAAACAAACCTTAATTGAGATTTTTTATTTAAATATAGTTGTGTTGCTTTTTGTATACACTCCCAAAACTGGTGTTTATCTATTGAACTTCTACGCGCATTTTTGTATTGCAATGAAAAAAGGATTTCTTACAGCAGCCATTTTGTTTAATGCCATTATACTTGTGGCACAACCCGACAAGCCAAAAGGGTTCGAAAATAGCAGTCATGATGTAATTTCTGGTACAAATATAAAACTTATCCCGGCTTCAAAGCTATCAATCGAGCCGGTTGTACCTAAAACAGAAACACCGAAAATTACCCTAAAATACGAAACCCCTGAATTCAATTGGAATACTCCTAAGCTAATTCAAACCATTGACCCCGACAAAATCAAAGAAAAAGGAATCGATTCTATTTCCCTTTCAAATTATATCCGTTTGGGTGGTGGTAACAATACCCACATTCTTGGTGAAGTGTATTTATCTAATAAGCCCAATACAAAATGGTCTTATCATTTGAACGCAGCTCAACTTCAAGCAAAAAACAAATCCACATTGCAAGAATTTGCAAACACCCGCATTCAATTGGGCGGTGCAAGATTTTTTAATAACTCAAGTTTAAATGCTTCCTTGTTTTATAACAGAGATCATGTTGCATTTTTTGCAAAAGATTCTAATTTAAAATCTGAAGGAAAATCAACTGCCATTGATTTATTCAATTCAGGCAAAATTGCAAATACTTATGGAGTAAACATTGATTATGTTTCATTGGCAACCAACAAAAAGCCTGAAATTAAATGGTTAAATAGACTTTCATCTTTCAACACCAATACAAATCACGATGAATTGGAAGTAAATAGCACGCTAAGAATGTTGAAAACCCACAAAAACTTAACAATTTGGGGTGATTTGGCCTTCACGAATATCCAATCTACACAAAAACGAGATACCGCCAAAATCCAATCGGTAGTGAATCAAATGTTTGTGGATTTCAAACCCCGTGTCCAATTCATTCACAAAAAAACGGACTTAAATGTTCAAGTTGGATTAAATATCACATATAACAAATTTAATACTTTGAGCAGCAGTAAAAATTATATAAATCCATTTATTTATCTAGAAAAAGGAATTACCGGATTAGAAATGAAGTTATTCGGTTCAATAGATGGCGGATTAATGAAAAATTCTCTGAGAAGAATGAATGAAACCATGCCCTATTTCGCTGATACTTTACAGTTAAAGAATCAATACGAACAATTGAATGGGTATATTGGAATCAAAGGTAAGATTTCTGGGAATTCTCAATTTAGCTTAGATTTTGGTGGAAATTCGGTTTCAGATATGTTGGTGTTTGTAAGTGCGAAAGAATCGAACAAATCTACTTATGATAGTTTAAATTTAATGAGATCTACCTACTTAAATAATGTGAGCAGCTTTTACTTTAGAGCCTTTGCGCAATACAACTTAGGTGAATCGTTTAAGATATTGGGTAATTTGAAAGTAATTCAATATAGCCAAACTGTATATCATTTGCCAAGCTTTACTTTTAATCTAAGTGCAGAATATTCTCCAATTTCAACCGTTCTTATTAAATTGGGTATGCAAGGTGTTGGAACCAGGTACAATAGTTTGATGACAGATGCAATTACAAACAAATTCACAACTTTAGCATTAAAAAATTACACTGATATCTATGCCCGTTTAGACTACAGATTTAGCGGAGCCGGGAGAATTTGGATTCAAGGTTCTAACTTGTTAAACCAAAATTACCAAACATATTACGGTTACAAAGCTTTTGGCTTAACTGTAATGGGTGGAATAAGTATTGCTTTATTCTAAAAACACATTATATTTGTATAGATGATAGATGGCAAATTCATAGCAACCATTCAACAATTACTCACTCAAGAACATTGTGTGATTGTGCCTAATCTAGGCGCATTTGTTTTGAGGGATACTGACGCTACAATGAATTTTTTCACCAAAGAAATTAAACCTCATCACTCAACTGTTTATTTCAATAAAGATATAATCCAAGATGATGGCTTGTTCACAAATGCCTTAAAAGAAGCGTTAGGTTTATCTTATAAAGAAACAAACGAATATATTCAAACTGTAATTGACTTTATTAAAAGAAAAGTTACCGAGAAAAAAATATGTTCTTTTGCTCCTATCGGTAATTTCTTTATCAATTCTGAAAATGAAATTTTCTTTATTGGAAACAATCAACTCAATTTAAATATTGATACTTTTGGACTAAAGCCAATCAAGTGGAATATTCAAAATCAACAACAATTTGTTCCTGAAATTAAAGTACTAGACCCATCAACCATTCATTCTAATGAATTAAATGATGCGGTTATATTAGAATTATCTGCTTCAGAACAAGGACATGCTGAATTACATACGCGCAAAAATGCATTTTGGAATATTGCTGCAAATGTTGCTTTAATAACACTTTCTGTGGGAGTACTGTATTTAAACTCCATTGCAATTAAATCTGTTTTTACAAGCAAAGCCAAAGCTGAAGCATCTTCTCTTATGTCTATAATGCCCGCTGAAGTTAAACCAGTTGAAGAGGATGAATCTGTTATGATGGTTATTGGCGGTAAAGTTGTTGCTATCGATAAAAATGGGATTCAACACCACGCTGCTAAAGATTCTACAACCAAAATTGCTTCACTAGATGAAGTTAGAAATGAAATTGCTCATAGTAAAGGTAAATATTTTGTAGTTGGCGGTTCATACATAACCGAAGCTGCTGCAAAAATGGAATGCCAAAAATGGAGTCAATTTAATTATAAATCAACTTTCATTAAAGTAAAAGGAAGCAGTTTAATTAAAATTGTTTTGAAACGATTTGTTAGCGGTAGAGATGCTAGCAATTTTGCAATATCTGTAAAAACATTACCAACCAATACAATTTCAGTTCAAGAACTCAATATAGCGAAATAAACTATGTCACATTACGTTATTGAAAAAAACTTAAGTACGAGTCCCGGACAAAAAGTTACATCTGCTATAATTAGTTTATTTATTTCATCGCTATTGATTTTCGCTTTGTGGTTTATGAAAATCACGGTGCCTAATCCACCCTTTCAAAACAAAACAGGTGAGCTAGAATTAGATTTTGGTGTAGTTGAAGAAGAAAAAAGTTTTGGTGCCCCAGATCAAGGTGGACCATCTTCAACACCGCCTGCAAAAGGTGGAGAAAATGTTGAAGCTTCATCTCCTACTCCTTCTCAAACTACTACAGGTGGACAAGGCCAAGTAGTAAATACGTCAGATCCAACTGCAGAAACATCCCTTCCCCCAATTGATCCTCCAGAAAGTAAAACACCTCAGGTTAATTCTAGGTTGGCAGGTGCTTTGAAAGTTGGCAAACGTGGAAATGGAAAAGATGGTTTGGAAACTGGAATTGAAGGTGGAAAAGGAAATCAAGGTTTTGGTGATGGCGGAAAAGTTCCAGGAATTACTGGTGCTGGCGGCTCTAAAGTGACCAATAACCGTGGAAATAAACTATTTGACTATAAATTCAATAAATACACGTTTACTTCTGAAGTTAGGCAAGTGAATGCAGACGGTGAAGGAGATATTATTGCTTATGTTCGTGTATTATCTAATGGCAAAGCAAGAGTTCTAAGAATTGACCCGAGCAGTACCTATACCGGAGGAGATGCCAACGCAAAAGAAGTAATGCAAAATTTTATTGACAGATCGAAGTTTTTACCAATTGGCGATATTTCTGAAGACCAAGGTAAAATTAAACTTACTGTTACAAAAAGATCTTTAAACTAATTATTCGCTAAACCCTTAATTCAACATTCAATCTAATGTTGTTAAACTATCAACAAACACTCAATTATTTATTTGAGAAATTACCTATGTTTCAAAATATAGGCAAATTTGCACTTACCAAAGATCTAACCAATACTATAAAACTACTTGAATTTATTGGAAATCCACATCTACATACCAAATGGATTCATATTGGTGGTACGAATGGTAAAGGGTCTACATCGAGCATGGTTGCTGCAGCATTAACTGCAAATGGATATAAAACTGGTTTGTATACATCTCCTCACCTAGTTGATTTTAGAGAGCGAGTTCGAATTGACGGTGAAATGATAACAGAGCAATTTGTAATTGATTTTACAAATAAAATTGCTCCTGCAATTGATGAATTTTCGCCATCATTTTTTGAAATCACATTGGCAATGGCATTTGAGTACTTTAAAATATGTAAGATAGACATTGGTGTAATCGAAGTTGGATTAGGCGGAAGATTAGATAGTACAAATGTCATTACACCCATCATATCTGCCATTACAAGTATTGGATTAGACCATACAGATATTCTTGGAAATACAATAGAAGAAATTGCACTTGAAAAAGCAGGAATACTAAAATCTAATATTCCCTATGTTTTAGGAGAAATGCCAAAAAACGCAAATCAAGTAATTTACAATTACGGTGAATCTGTAAATGCCAGTTACATAACCAACCTACCTACACCTTCGGATTGGGTAGTTAATGCATCGTTAAAAGGCAGCTATCAAAAAAGCAATATCAATTTAGCATTCAATATTTTACAAATAATTAAAGGATTAAATGTGCCATTAAATGAACAAAAAAATCTAAATGGGATTTCCAATGTAAACGAATATTCAGGTTTACGTGGTCGCTGGGAAATAATCAATAATCATCCCCTAACTATTTGTGATACTGGGCATAATTATGATGGAGTACAATTTATTGTTGAACAGTTAAAGACATACAACTGCGAAAAAATGCATATTGTTTGGGGAATGGTAAAAGACAAAGATGTAACAGCTATTTTAGAGTTACTTCCCGAAAATGCAATATACTATGTTTGCAAACCATCAGTAGTGAGAGGTCAAGAAAGCGCTATAATGACAGCAATGCTAGATAATCAAGGATTTGATGCTGTTGATTGCGAAAACGCCTCAGATGCCTTTAAAATGGCTTCAAGAGCTTGTAAATCAAATGAACTCATTTTTATTGGGGGAAGTACTTTTGTTGTTGCAGATTTTTTAAAGCTATTCTATGATGTGGTCGGAAAAAACTGGACTTGTTAAAAATCTAGAAAAAACCGAAATTACACATCGAAATGAAACGCGAACGCAGAAAATTCACGAACGACTTTAAGGCAGACGTTGCACTTGAAGCAATTAAAGAGAAGCTAACCATTGTGGAATTAGCTCAAAAATTCAAAATTTCTCCTGTTCAGATCAAAGTCTGGAAGAAAGAGTTTTTAGAAAACAAAGCCAATGTTTTCAATGGAGTTAGTAACAAAACCAGGCGTGAAGAAGAGGATCACAGCCGTCAGGAACAAGAGCTTTTTGAACAAATTGGTCGCTTAAAAATGGAAAATGAA
>CANKVM010000007.1 GCA_947487175.1 Flavobacteriales bacterium
CGTTGAGTTTCAGAGCCGCAATCTTCGACGCAATTAAGATTGTTAAAAATCGTTTACAACACGTTGACGATTACAAAAATCCATTGCCATACGCCGAATTACGCAGAGAGAGGTTTAGAATTGATTTTTAATCAAAACAATCTGTCTAATCTGTCTAACCCGTCTAACCCTAATTGGCTTTCAGCCAATTAGTAATTGCCTCCAACACTTCTGGTGAAAAACTCTCTTGATTATCGAAGTATTCATTCACATTCCCAGTTTTGCAATGTTGCAACAGATGGTTGTGCTTTTCAAAAAGCTCGATTTGAATATTTCTGCCTACAATTTGGAGCATTTTAACCACATCTTCACTTTGGGTATATGAAATTTGTTGGTCTAATTTACCTTGTAAAACCAATATTGGAATTCTCAATTGAACAAGCTCTGCCGGTGGTGTCACTTTGAAGAAATTAAACATCCAAGGATTGGTGAAAAGTGCTGTGTATTGAGCATCTAAAACAGTTAGAAATTTATCTTTATATGATTTTTCAAAATAAGAAATTACTTTTTTCTTCATTTTATCTGTTCCGTAAATGGCATTTGTTTTCCATTCGTTGAAGCTTAAACGAATGATAGATTCAGAAATTGAATCGTTCGGAATCTCACGTTCATTGCACAAGTTCGACAACAATAATTTATGCAATCCAATGTAATTGTCAATAATCAACGAATCTACGCCACCGTTTTTAAGCGCCCAATAATTTTGATAGGTATTGGTTTCTAACCAAGTAGCCAACATTGGTGCCAATCCAATAATTCCAGCAACTGAAGGGTTTTTTCTTGCAACCCCTGTTGCAATACTTCCGCCTTCTGAATGTCCTATCAGGTATATTTTGTTTGCATTTACCATTGTTTGCATCGACAAGAATTTGAAATAGGCATCCCCGTCTTCTATGAGATCTTCGGTGGTATATTTCAACTTGTCGGGACTTGCTTTTGTGAATCCAGCTCCTCTATCGTCAACCCTTAAAACTGCATACCCAGCCTTCGAGAGATAATCAGATATCACCGCAAATGGTTTGTGATTGCCAATACTCTCATCTCTATCTTGCGCACCACTTCCCGTAAATAAAATTACAGAAGGAAATTTTTGTGTTGAATCTAGAGAATTAGGATAAGTAATTGTCCCTGAAAATTTAATCTTTCCGTCTTGATTTGAGAAAGTAACTTGTTTTGATTTATATGGAAATGGGGCAATTGGAGTTTGAGGTTTGCTATTGTTAATGATTCCATAGGATTTTATTAAGGTAATTGGAATTGATTTGCCTCTTTGTTTGAATATCCCCGTTATTTTATTTGTGTCGGTTAACTTTCCCTCAAAATAAATACCCAATTTCCCATCCGTGAGGGTTAGTTTTTTCTTTTTAAAATTGGTTTCATCGAATGGATGGTTTTTCAATCGCTGAATAGGCACATCCATTCTCGTTTGGTATATGGTTTCATTATCGCCAATTGACAATGTTTTTATGTTGAAATATAAATCTAGATTGAATGAGCCCGTTTCTAGTTTTCCATACCAACGACCGAGAATTGCTGTTGATTGCGCATTTGCCGTATTGAAAAGGATGAAAATAAAAGTGAGAAACAGGGTGCTTTTTTTCATGCCGCAAAAATCACTCATTTTATTCAATAATTATGAAAATTACGATATGCTTTATTTAAATATCGTCAAATTAAACGGGAATCATTCAAAAGTAATTTTCATGGTATCATTGTCGTAATGGGTTCGCTCTTCAAAAGTTTGTTTTGAAAAAGGTTTGCCATAGTCACCTTGAATCACATCTTTTTTGTGAACAAAATATATAAATTGAATGCTTATAATGGATTGTAATAAAATGACTAAATAAACCATTTTGATGTTGATTTTAGACAAAAGCAAGGTGAATAAAATTTGTATCATAGGAAATGCAACAATGAAATAATGGTCTCTTACTGGAATTCCAGACAGCGTGAATAGCAAAAAGGGAAGAAACATATATGCCAAGAAGATGAATTTCGATTCTCTATCGAGCCAAACAATACTGCGGATTTCCTTTTTTACAAACACTAAAATTAACACATACAAGAAAATGATGGCGGTAACTAGCAAACATACAAACATGAAATAGCTTAAAAATCCTAAGATTGGTTCTTTGAAAAATTCTTTCATGTCGTGCCCCAACGAATAAAAAACATTGATACCAACAGTATCTGAAACAAAACGAATTAAATATTCAAGTTTGATAATGCCCAATAAACTCGCCGACGATGTTTTGCTATTATGAAGCACATAAAAAAACCAAGGTATTGAAGGCAAAATACCCAAAATACATGTTCCAACGAATTTGTAAATCCAGAATTGTGCTTTTTTAATTCCTCCGTCGTACCAAATTGCGGCAAAAAACATTCCCGCCGCCAGATAAAATCCCGACATGTGAACTTGTCCGGCCAAACACAACGACAATGCCCAAACCACAACTCCTAATAATTGCTTTCTATTTACAAATCCCCAAAAAGAAAAACAAGTAAAAAATGGCAATAAATCTTGAGCCCATATTTTACGGCTATAAACAATATGCAAAACATGGGTTGAAGCCAAAATTATTCCCAGCAATATGATATTATTCCATTTGGGATTCCATGATTTTAATGAATGATAAAATACAAAAATTGCGAGAATATTTAAAAGCGAAACGCCCAAAACCATATCCACAGGACCAATATTCAAATATTGCATTGCAATAAATGGCCAAGTACTCACACCCGTATTTACAATACCACCACCACTCATAACCCCAACTTCAGGCAACACATTTCTATGCGACCAATCGAGGCTGTGAATCCACATCCATTTTTCATCCCACTTCCATTCCATGTCGCTTAAAAATAACAAGCGCAAAACAATGGCTACTAAAATTCCGAAAACAATGATTCCGATTTGTAACTTAGTATATTTCATTTTTGAGTATGAATATTAAATTCGATTTAAAATAGGGTATAAGAAACTGCTTGCTCTACAATTTGTATATCATTAAATCCGGCATTGATCAAATGCGATTTGAATGCACCTAGGGTATCTTCTTCACCATGAACCAAAAATATTTTTTTAACTAACTTGGGATTCTGACAAGATAAATATTCAACCATTTCTTTCCAATCGGCATGGGCACTGAAGTTATTCATTCGATGGATTTCGGCGAAAACTTGATATTCATCTCCAAATATCTTCACTGTTTGCTTTCCAGAGGTTAATTGTCCCGCTAAGCTAAATGGGGTAGCGTAACCCACAATCAAAATGGCATTTAATGGATTTTCAATATTATTTGCAATATGGTGTTTTATTCTACCTGCTTCGGCCATACCACTTGCTGAAATGATAATTGCAGCTGACTTGATATCATTAATTGCTTTTGAATCTTCAACCTTACTCACATAGTGCAAATTGGGAAACGAGAATGGGTCGCCATCTTTTGTTATGTATTCCAAAATTTTAGGATTAAATTCATCGCGGTGTAATTCCATTATTTGCGTAGCTTTAATACTCAAAGGACTATCGACATAAACAGGGATATGCGGTAACTTTTTTTCAAAAGCCAGCTGATCTAGAATATAAATAATTTCTTGGGTTCTATCAATTGAAAATGCCGGAATGATTATTTTCCCTTGTTTTTCGACACAAATTTTTTGAATTAAATGTAAAAAAGCTTCTTTGGCGTCAGCCGCTGGCTCATGCAAACGATCTCCATAGGTGCTTTCTGAAATAACATAATCAGACTGCGGGAATGGGAAAGGACCAGCCAAAATTTGATCATCTGGTCGGCCTATATCACCTGTAAACGTTAGTGTAATAATTTTGTTATCAGGAGATTGTAATTCTAAATGTATAGCCGAACTTCCAATAATATGGGCATTGGGTATGAGTCTTGCAATTGTATTGGAACCAACTTCAAATTCCACATTGTCTTTAATTACATGAAATTTCGCAAGTGCTCTCTCTGCATCGGCCAATTCGTATAAAGCCTCTATTGGCTCCAAGTTTTTTTCAGCCCTACGTCGGTTTACTCTTTTTAAGTCAGATTCTTGGATATGTGCGCTATCTGCAAGCATAATTTGGCACAAATCGCTGGTAGAAGAATTGCTGAAAATAACACCATTAAATCCATCTTTTACCAATTTAGGCAACAAACCCGTATGGTCAATGTGTGCGTGCGATAATATTACAAAGTCAATATCAGAAGGGTCAAATCCCCAGTTTCTGTTTAATTCTTGTCCCTCTTTTCCCTCTCCTTGGAACAAACCACAATCTAATAAGATTTTTTCGCCGGAAGAAGTTGTGATCAAGTGCTTTGATCCAGTTACTCTGCCAGCAGCGCCGTAACTTGTGAGGGTAGGAAAATTTTGCATTATTACAAAAATACTGCGATTAAAGTCAAATGCAATGAACTATTAATTGCAGAAATCACAAAACGTTTAAAACGGTTAATATGAATTGCGTTATTTATTTAGCTTTACAATTGAGTCTAAAAATGATGTACATTTTTTATATGCCGTATAAGAAATATGGTCCCCGTCTGGAAGGAATTCTGTATTCTTTGTAAGGAAATGCGACATATCTATTACCTCGCAATCGCGGGTGTTCTGGTCATAAACCTGCTTGTAATTTTGAGGGATATTTCCGAAATAACTTTCATAAACCGGTGTATTCACAACAATCAATCGAATGTTGTTATCGCGGCAATAGTATTTAATGACATTCAAATATTGGATTTGCTCCGCACTAAATGGTTGAAGGGTTCCGTTTTTCTGATAAAATTGTTGCTTGATTCTTTTCGCTGATTTTTTTATACTCACTTGACTCTTAAACGGATGGCTAAAATGTCCCTCAATGAAATTTCTTTTACTTGTAACTGCATCCCATGCTCTTTTGAATTGCTTTTTAAATAAAAAATGCAAATTTAAGAAATGGTATTCATTCAGCATTTGCATGGGTTTGGGAGTAATTACAAAATACCTAGGTATAACATCCATTTCATTCGTAAGATATTCATTGAAGTAACCACTGAAAGAGTGGTGTGATAATCCTAAGTAAATGGTTTTAAGTTTCTTATTATTATTTAATGCCAATATTTTGTAATAGGTAAATTTTAGTCCCTCCGAATTACAACCTAAATTATTGTTGTTTTTGTATAAGTATTCCATTCTTGAATCGCCTAAAAATACCGTTTCGTATTTATATTTAAAGGGATGCTTTTGGTAATATTTGAAAATCGCAACAAACGAAATTATAGCCAAAAAGAATACAATGAAGAGGTATTTGGCAAATTTTCGCAGAAAACGATTCAATTTAATGTTTATTAGAACTGAAAATAGATAAAGCTAGATTTTGTGCCAAAGAAAAACAAAACAAATAAACCAATGACAACATAAACAATCCAACGTAACACACTTGATTTTACGGAGGTAAATAGTTCACGCTCGTTTCTTCTAAACAACCAGTCGAATGCGATCATGGGAATTACATAGTAAATAACTGATTGCAATGCCAATGGGTCTGAATGTCCTCCAGGCAAGCCTATGAATTGAGAAGGGTTTTGTATTGTGCTTGTTGCAATTTTCTTTATGTATCCGAGTGCTTTTGATATATTTTCTGCCCTAAAGAATATCCATGCAAGTGTTACAAACAAAAAGGTAGAAATCATTTGAAAGGCTTCTTTTATTGAGGGATACCAGCTGTTTTCTGCAACTACATTGGTTACAAATTTCCTATTTCGGTTTAGTAACAATAACGGCAAAAACCCTAAGGCATGAATGAATCCCCACGCAATAAAATTCCAGCTTGCGCCATGCCAAAATCCACTCACTAAGAAAATGATAAATGTATTCCTGATGGAAATGAGTTTTCCAAGTTTTGAACCTCCTAAAGGAATGTATAAATAATCTCTAAACCACGACGACAATGAAATGTGCCAACGGCGCCAAAATTCAGCAATATCACGAGAGAAATAAGGGAATTTAAAGTTGCTAAGCAACTCAAAACCGAACAGTTTCGCAGTTCCTATGGCAATATCTGAATATCCACTAAAATCGCCATAAATCTGGAAGCTAAATGCAACTGCACCAATAATTAATGTATAGGCATCGTGATTGGCATAGTTTGCATAAATTGAGTTTACAATGGTTGCAAGACTATCGGCAATTACCACTTTTTTGAACATCCCCCAAAGAATCAAACGCAACCCTTGCACCGATTGTTTGTAATTGAATTTTCGGGCTTTTTGTATTTGAGGAAGTAAGTGGTTTGCCCTTTCAATTGGTCCCGCTACCAATAATGGAAAGAAACCTACAAAAACGGCATATTCGATGAAGTTAGTTACTGGTTTTTGCTGTTTTTTGTAAACGTCAAAAACATACGACAATCCATGGAAGGTGTAAAATGAAATTCCAATGGGAAGTGCAATTTTTAAAATAGGAAGCGAAGTATGAACACCCAATGAATCGAATGCTACTTGAAACTGTTCAATGAAGAAATTATAATATTTATAAACTCCCAGAATTCCTAGATTAATGAAAACCCCAATTCTCAGTGACCATTTGGCAGTATTTGCATTTTCAGAAGCAACCAAGAAAACCAAAAAGTAATCGAGAACGGTGCTTCCAAATAGCAGCAATAGAAATGGCCAACTCCACCATCCATAAAAGAAATAACTCGCAATTAAAACAAGTCCGTTTTGTAGATTCAATGATTTATTTGCCAGAAACCAATAAATGCTAAAAACGATTGGCAGGAATATTAAAAATTCAAATGAGTTAAATAACACAGCGCAAATATATCAAAATCCCACAGTACATTTATTTAGAAATTGACTTATTACGGTATAAGCGGCCTATGGATTGTTCAATTAAATGAAATCCATCCACAAAATTAGAATCGTTGAAATTTAAATTATTGGGATTAAAACTGCCGATAATATGAATCTTATCATTGAATTCATGTCGAGTTTTATTCTCTAAGACATCCAAGTTTTTCACGCGGATATCGGATTTTCTTTTGTCAAATAATGAGGGATGAAAGGGGCTCATAATCAAATAAACGCAGGAATTGCTCATTTCAGATTCAATGAGATTTTTGGTTTTGTTGAATAAAACTGAATCAATGAAATAGAATTTCTTTAGAAGATAGAGGTCTTGGCAGAAAGTTGAAATTCTACCTCTACGCTTATTTGGTCCCAATGTAATTTGTTTGATACTGCCATCTGTGAATTTAATAAAATTATCTGGATTTTCTACATCAGAGAAGTTGGCAATTCTGTAGGTATTCTCTTTGGTTGTCAATGCATATTGAATGTCTTTTTTTGAATAGTTAAAAGTAAAAACATCCTTCAAAAAGAGTTTAAAAATTTCATAATTGTTGAACTGTATTTGTCTGTTTTCAATGGAAGGACAAACGGTCCAAGGATTGATATCGAAAACCAATGTGTCATAATGAATGTTGTTGGCTTTTACAAAGCGATAAACATATTCAATATCATTGAAGTTGGCGCCACTCATGCCGAGGTTCAACGCGTTGTTGATTCCGGTATATTTACCGAGCTGCATAATCCGCGATGATCCGATGAAAACGGTATTGAAATGCTGGTTTTTATGGAGTACTATATTTTGGTAAACAGCCCTTCGGTCTTCGCACATTTCATCTTTTAAAACCAGGTTGTTTTGATTGAAAGCGCGAACAAACTTTTTGGCGGTGTAGTCGGTAATTAAATTGTGCTTTGTTGTAAAATAGAAATAAAGAGAAATCACCAAAAAGATGCTAATGTAAAGTGCAGTATTTGTTACAAAACGTTTCAAAATGGTCTATTGGTGTTAAATCAAAAAAGTCATCATTGCTGATGACTTTTTGATTTTGTGTAGCGAAAGGGGGAATTGAACCCCCGACCTCAGGGTTATGAATCCTGCGCTCTAACCACCTGAGCTACCTCGCTAAATTGGGATGCAAATATAATTATTTTCTACACTTTTTCCAAATGATTTTTTATAAAAAAAGGAACATCAAATTATTTGTGAAGGACTCTTTCTACTGAGTCAAAAACAACTTGAGAATCAATATCTTCCATACAAGTGATTCCAGTTTTACATTGTCCTAAGTAAAAACACTGACAAGGTTTTGGTGGCTGAACAATTTCACCTTTGTTGAATAAATCGAATTCATGGGGATTGAAAATATTGTTCATCAGTACTATTTTTTTACCTAATCCCAATGTCAAATGCATACCCATTGTTACCTGGGTAACTACCAAATCGCAATGATCAATTAAATTGATGAATTTATTTAGAGGGAAATTTCCAAAATATTCAGCACCACTTTTGGCTTGGATTTCTAAATTGCGCTCGTGTTCTTGAGCACCACCCAAAAGCAATGGGAAATAACCGGCCGCTTTGATTTTCAATACCAATTCTACCCATTTGTCAATACTCCACAATCTTGTTGTCCATCTGTCGCCACAGCCTGTATTTAAGCCTATTACTTTTTTATCTGATGGTAAATCCCAAGTAAAACCTTTGTCGGAATGGTTGTCAAGTAAATATGGTTCGCCGTTGTATTCCAAGCCACATAGTTCGAAAATTTCGGTACAGTAATTTTTTGTATTGGCTTGGCTCACATCGTCAAATAATCCAGTGCTGAATTTGTGATTTGCCAATTCATTTACTGGTTGAGACGCTCCGTCCTTCAAAATGTATCCAAATTTTTCTTTGGCATTGACCATTTTTAGCAAGGCGCTTGCTTCTTTTTCTTTATCTAGGTTGATTGCAATATCCCAATCCGTATTTTGTGCATACAAAATGGCTTCAACTCCTAGTTTGTAAATTTCATGGATTTCGTTTTTTGGCAATATGTCAGGAAACAATGTAATCCATGTAAATTTGGCAGACGGATAAAGTTTTTTATATCGGGTAACTAAGGGGGTTGTTCGAATTACATCGCCCATGGCACCTAATTTGATAATTAAAATTTTCTTTTCAATTGGGGTGTAAACTGGGCAGTTTTCGCAGTGAAAGCCTTGTTGTTTGTGGGGCTTGCAAGGAACATGGCCCAAAAAGTGAAGACAATCGGATTTGTAAATCATACTGCGAAAATAGTTTTTTTAATAAAAATACACACTATCTGTAACGTTTTAGGCATATTATTTGTCTATATTAGTGAAGAAATTGAAATACAGCAGGTCAAAAATAAAAGTTTTCGCATTTTTAATTGTTTTTTTTATAACGCAATTTGCAAATGCTTCCCATCTAGTAGGTGGCTTTTTGACGTACCGTTGGCTTGGTTCTAACGGTTCAATTACACAATACCGCGTAAATATGTACGCTTACCGAGATTGCTCAAAAGATGGTACTGATGATGAACGTCCATTTGATAAAGTAATTACCCTTTGCGCTTATAATTCAGATAAATCTTTATACAACAGTTACGATGTTAACCTACTAAGTAAGAAAAAAGTTAATCCAGTAGGAAATACAAATTGTCCAGAGGTAGCGTCTGCCTGCCTAGAACAAGGACTTTACGAAGTTGTTATATCATTGCCCGTAAGTTCAAAAGGATTTTATTTGAAGTGGGAGAGATGTTGTAGGAATACCCAAAATAACTTGAGAGATCAAGGAGGAAGCGCTTATCAGGGTCAAACTTATTTTGGATTTATACCTGCAACCAATATTCAAAATAGTTCCCCTTACTTTTTAGATATTCCAGTGCCGTTTATTTGTAAAAATGATACCACCACTATCCGAAATAGAGCAATAGATCCAGATGGTGATTCTCTTTCCTACAGATTAGTAACCCCGTGGCAAGGGGCATCGGCAAATAACCCAACAGTTTCTTGTAATTCATTTATGGTAAATTCACCAAATGTTGATTACAACAACGGCTACAGTGCGTCTAAACCTTTTGGTAGCTCAGGTTTGGCTTATGTTGATGCATTTAATGGATTAACCACTTACATGTCTACGGTCGCTGGGCGGTTTGCAGTTGCAATTGAAGTTACCGAATGGCGTAACGGGGTAGCCATATCTACCGTTAGATTAGATTTGCAAATTCTTGTAATCAATTGTAGCCCTAACAATAAACCATCACTTGGTTATCAAACAAAAAGCAAGTATTGGACAGTTGAGGCTGGTCAGCCATTTTGTTATGATATTACAGCCAAGGATATAAAAGATTCAAACCAAATTATTACGCTCCAAGCATATTCAGATATTATTACCGGAATTAATGGTTTTACATATTCGAAAGCTAAAATGACACCTGCTATAAATGCAGGTAAGAAAACCGTGGTGAGTAAGTTTTGTTGGACCCCAGATTGTAACATCCCTACAAAAGATACTTTCAGGGTTACTTTTGAAGCCTACGACAACGGATGTCCCTCAAAATTTGTGAATGAAAATGTTTACATCAAAGTAAAACCATTTGCTCCAACTGAGAAAATTGCCGGTCCAAATACAGCTTGTCAAAATCAACAAAATATCAAATATTCCATTGTCAATTTTGATACGGGTAATAGGTATGTTTGGTCGGTAACGGGAGGATTAATTGTTGGACCCAATACAGGGAATTCAATTGCGGTTAATTGGGGGAATGGGTCTCAAGGGATTGTTAAATTGAGCGTTACAAGTCGTTGGGGCTGCTTAAGTACGCCAATTCAATTTGTGGTTGATTTAACCCTGGCTCCAGCTAAACCCAAAATTATCGGTCCAGATACCGTTTGTTTCGAAGGTGTTTCAACTTATGAAATTGTTGGAAATACCTCAGAAAAATATACTTGGAATGTTTTTGGTGGAACAAGTAATGGAATAGTTCCCGGTAGTTTAGAAAAGTTGAAAGTTTATTGGACAACGAGTACCAAGGGATATGTTGCGGTTTTAGGCTCAAATGCAGCCGGCTGCAATAGTCCGGTTGATACACTAAGAATTGTAAATGCACCTCCGAATAAAGTGAAACTCGATGGTCCAATTTCTGTTTGTCCCAACAATAAAAATATTCTGTACACAATTTCCAATCTAGGATGGAAAGCAACATATACCTGGAAGATTTTTGGAGGGACAAATATTCGCTCTGCAAATGATTCACAAGCGCTTGCTGATTGGGGCGGCTTGGGCAGTGGTGGCGTTTTGGTTAACTCAATAGATAGATTTGGATGTCCCGACACAACATTTTTAGCTGTTAGAAAAACACATAATCTTCTTGGTCAACAACCAATTGGAGATAGCATCATTTGTGAATTGGATAACAATGTTCAATTTAGAATTAAACAAGTAAGTGGGGAGAAGTACCAATGGTCAATCTTTGGTGGAACAATCACTACATCTGATACCTTAATTAAAATTCTTACCAATTGGGGAACAGCCGGTACAGGTTGGGTTGGTGTTCAGTCTAAAGCCTATGATTCAATTTCAAAGCTTCCTTGCTTGAGTCAAGTTCATAAGGTGAATGTAACCAAGAATCCAATTCCAAGTTTAAAGTTATTTACGCAGCCTCTGCAACCTGATATTTGTCAAAATGCACAATGGGTTGACCTGTTTAATTGGACCATTGACAATGGTGATTCAATAGAATTGCAATTCACTGGATTGAATTATAAAATTAAGAATACAATTATTGGAAGTCAATTAACCAAGGTATTTTCAATTGACATAAATACAATCGGAACTTTTACTTTCAAAGCCAGACAAATTTCCCAATGGGGTTGTATTGGTCCTTGGTATAATACTTCGGTGACAATCAATCCGAAACCAATTTATACACCACTCATTGGCGATAGTGTAATATGTTTCCCTCGTATGAACGGGTATGTTTACAAAATCTCAGGAATTTCGACAAGTAAATACTCTTGGCAGTTAATTGGAGGGAAATATTCAACAAACCCTGGTTCGACAGGCACAGCAGTTATCGATTGGGATAGTATGGCGCCATTGAAAAAAGTAACAGTTGTTGAAATTTCAGACAAAGGTTGTCTTGGCGATTCGTTAAGTACCGTTGTCTTTTATGACAATCCTAAAATTACATCAAAATGGGTAACAGTCAGTCCTCCACCATTGAAAGACGGTCGAAATTTGGTTCAATACATTTTATGGAATGCCCCAAGAAATAAAGATAGCCTCATTGTGCAAAGAAGACAGTTTGGAATGCCTCAGTTTTGGGATATTGACCAAACTGGTGCTACAGATACTCTTTACAACGACAATCAGGCAGCCCCAGATAATTTTGCATACGACTATAGGGTTGTAGCGATTAATCAATGTGGCGACTCTGTATATAGCAATATCAACACATCTGTTTTGTTAACAGGTAAAAAAATAGGTGCACTTTCAATGTCGTTTACTTTTTCACCATATTTAGGTTGGAACAACGGAGTTGATCGTTACGAACTATACCGTCAGTTGGAAGATAAATCTGGATATGTTTTATATAATACCTATGCTGTTCCTTCAAAAGATAGTTTTGATAACGGAATGGATAATTTCGGTCAACAGTATAGAATTAAAGCTTATGAATTAGGCGGGGAGAGGGTTTCGTGGAGTAATGATATCATTTTGTATTACGATCCAATTATCTTTATTCCAAATGCATTTACCCCGAATTCAAATGGGAGAAATGAAGAATTCAGATCTGAATGTTCGGGAGGTAAAGATTTTAATATGAAAATTTTTAGCCGATGGGGAGAGAAATTATTTGAAACGAATGATCCACAAAAAGGTTGGAATGGCACATATAATGGCAGGGAAGTGCCAATTGGAGTATTTGTCTATTCCATTCAAGTAAAGGATTACAAAGATAAAATTTATGATTTTAACGGAACGATTCATTTATTACGTTAAAACTTATTATAATTGCTAAACAAAACAAAGAAATATTAAAATATGTCAAGTCCATTATTTTCAGACAAAGTATTCGACAGTGCTCGAAGTACGTCTTATGAAGGTTCAATGACCTTAAAAGGAACAATTAACAAAACAATTTTGTTGTTTGTTACATTACTAATTCCAGCATTTTGGGTTTGGAATAAAATGTCGGGGGTCGCTGAAATGGCTCCATTAGATAGAATGTCATATGCTCAAAATAATGGCATCATGGGTTATATGATGGGAGGATTAATTATTGGATTTATATCAATTTTGATTATGATGTTTAAAAAGTCATGGTCTCCTTATTTGGCACCAATTTATGCGGCAGCAGAAGGAGTTTTATTGGGTTCAATATCCATGTTTTTTGAATTGATGTATCCTGGAATTGTGATTCAAGCTGTTGGAATTACCTTGTTGATCTTTGCAATCATGTTATCTGCCTATAGAAGTGGTTTGTTACGTGCAACTCCAATGTTAACCAAAATAATTGTATTTGCTACAATTGGAGTAGGTGTATTTTATGGAATTATGATGTTGATGAATTTGTTCGGTGCAACTTCTTTGGCTAGTTTTTATGCTGGAAATTCTTTGATGTCAATTGGTATATCAGCAGTTGTGGCAGGTATTGCTGCATTTAACTTAATACTTGATTTTGCATTCATTGAACAACAAGTTGAGGAAGGTGCTCCACAGTATATGGAATGGTTTGCAAGCGTAGGTTTATTGGCTACATTGATTTGGTTATATCTCGAAATTTTAAGATTGTTATCGAAACTTCAAAGTAGAGATTAATAAAAATTTTACACAAAAGAAAGGCGCAGTTTACTGCGCCTTTTTTGTTTAATGAATATAAGAATAGGAAACTCAATCTTCATCGTAAAGCAACTCTAAGCGAGCGCTTTGAAGTTCAGACAAACTGTGTTGGTCTTTAAGTTCTTTTGCAATTTCAATCCCTTTATCAAAAGTTACCATCGCTTCTTCTTTTTTTGCAAGTTCAATTTGAAGTTTACCTAAGTGATAATAGGTAGCTACGTAATTAGGGTAATTTTCAACTAGTTCCAAATATTTAGAATGTGCCAATGTTAAATCATCCATTTTGCGATACTCTTGAGCAATAGCATAATGTACAAACGGATCGTTAGGGGAATCATTTAAAAATGTGTTTAGTTGATCTAATCTGCTCATCGAATGTTGTAAGTTAATGAGAAAATACGATTCCTTTCAGGATGAAAATCGGCAGAAAGGTTTTGATTGATATCAAATTTGAAAAAATGGGCATCTACTGTAGCATCAATTACTTGTAATACATAAATAATGCTCACAGCAATAATAGAGGCATCGCGGTTAATGCGGTAATTTTCTCTTTGAGTAATGGATAATGGATTTGGCGTTTTTCCAGATGCATAAATAATCCTGAACGAATCGTTCATGTTGGTCATATTGGTTTGATTGGAAATCAAGTTGTAAATTGATATTCCAAGCGCGGCATAAACAATGGGAACTTTCCAATATTTCTGGTTGTAAATTTGCCCAGCTCCAGGCATCGTTAAAGCTAAAATTGTGGCTTTCTTAGGAGAATGAACCAAAGAAACCATGGTGTCTTTCTTGGTAGAATCTACCAAGAAAGACGTCTCATTGGCTTTGAGATTTTTTGCACTTAATAGCACAAAAACAAAGAGAACAATGATTTTTGCTAATTTCATTAATGTTAAATCAGATTCAAAATACGTTCTAAATCTTCTTTGTTTTTGTAGGAAATAATAATCTTACCTTTTCCTTTGCTTCCAGACTTTAAATGAACGGCCGCATTTAGTTTTTTATAAAAGGCCTCAGTAATGCGGTCAATTTCAGGGTCCCAATCTGTTCCATTGATTGCAAAACTATCAGTAGGACCTGATTTTTTTGCTTTTACCAATCCCTCCACGTCTCTTACGCTTAGGTTGTTTTCAATAATTTGTTGGTATAAATCTAGTTGGTCTTTCAAGTTATCCATATTAATCATGGCTCTTGCATGTCCCATACTTACTTTGGCTTGTTTAATACCCAATTGAATTTCTTCAGGTAAACGCAATAAGCGTAAGTAATTATTTACGGTGGTTCTGTCTTTTCCAACGCGTTCGCCAAGTTCATCTTGGTTTAAACTACATTCGTCAATCAGACGTTTATAACTCATAGCAACATCAATTGCATTTAAATCGCTACGTTGAATATTTTCAATCAATGCCATTTCTAGCATATCTTGATCATTCGCAGTACGAACAAATGCTGGAATTTGGGTTAACCCTGCCTTTAATGAAGCACGTGTTCTGCGTTCTCCAGAAATAAGTTGGTATTTATCGTAACCCATTTTACGAACTGTAATGGGCTGAATAACACCATGAACTTGAATTGATTGACACAATTCTTCAAGGGCAGTTTCATCAAATTCTGTTCTTGGTTGAAATGGGTTCGCTTCAATATCGCTCAAAGCCACCAAAGAAACCGATCCTAATGGATTGCTCTCTTGGATTCCATGATTGTCTTGATCTGCATTTTCTAACAGCGCACTTAATCCTCTTCCTAATCCCGTTTTTCTTTTTATTACTTGTGTCATACCAATACGTTATCTTCTGTTGCTTTAATTAAACCATTTTTTACCAAAACTTCTTTAGCCAAATTCAAATAGTTGATAGAACCTTTGCTATCTGCATCGTGATATATCACTGGCATTCCAAAACTTGGTGCTTCCCCTAATTTTGTATTTCTTTGGATGATGCTATCAAAAACGATGTCTTGAAAATGTGTTTTTACATCTTCCACAACTTGATTACACAGTCTTAAACGACTATCATACATAGTCAATAAAATACCTTCAATTTCAAGTTGTTTGTTTAAATGGTTTTGAATGATTTTAATTGTATTTAAAAGCTTACCCAAACCTTCTAATGCGAAATATTCACATTGAACAGGAATCAACACGCTATCGGCCGCAAC
Organism: Flavobacteriales bacterium; assembly: GCA_947487175.1. GTDB lineage: Bacteria > Bacteroidota > Bacteroidia > NS11-12g > UBA955 > VMCP01. The sequence continues at coordinate 15,883 of CANKVM010000007.1, forward strand.
CAAAGCATTGGTTGTAATTAAACCAAGCGAAGGAGAGCAATCTATAATGATAAAGTCGTATTGGTTTTTGAGGGACTTTAAAACGCCGTCCATCATTCTTTCGCGGTTAGGCATTTCTAATAGTTCAATTTCAGCACCCACCAAATCAATATTCGATGGCATCAAATCTAAAAATGGAGTTTCAGTTGCAACAATTACATCAGATGGTCTAATGTCTTGCACCAAACATTCATACAAACCCAACTTTGTGTTTTTCGGATTAAATCCAACACCTGAAGATGCATTTGCCTGAGGATCGGCATCTACCAAGAGTGTTTTAAACTCTAATACTGCCAAACTTGCAGCTAAATTAATTGCGGTAGTGGTTTTTCCTACGCCTCCTTTTTGATTTGCAATTGCTATAATTTTTCCCATTTTTATAATTTTATTGTACTCCCAATTTTCATTAAGTTTAATTCGATGTTTTCAGCATTGAATGCATTGATGGCTTCATCATGGTTTATTTTGATTAATCCAAAAGTATCATAATGCACACCAACTACTTTTTTTGCGTTTAACAATTTCGAGGCTTCTATAGCATCGTTGTAATCCATAGTAAAATTGCCACCAATTGGTAAAATGGCAAGGTCTAATGGATGTTTTTTGCTTATGAGTGACATGTCACTAAACAAAGCGGTATCACCAGCATAATAAATGTGATGGTCATTAGTTTTTAAAGTAAATCCTCCAGCTATTCCACCATAAGTTCCATCATGAAAACTACTGCTGTGAATGGCTGGGGTCATTTTTATTTCCATTCCATCAAAAATCCAACTTCCACCAATATTCATAGGGTGAATGTTAGGTGCTCCTTGGTTTTGCAGATAGCTGCAAACTTCGTACATGCCAACAATGGTTGCATTGCTTTGTTTGGCAATTTCAACGGCATCGGCGGTATGGTCTGAATGGGCATGGGTGATAAAAATATAGTCGGGATTGATTTTTGAAATATCTACATCTTTTGCGAGTTCATTTCCTCGGATGAATGGATCAAAAAGCATACTTTTGCCATTACAAACAATTTCAAAACAAGCGTGTCCGTAGTAAGTTATCTGAATCATATAAATCGACTGAGGAACAAATTTATCTCTTCTGTTCTTTACTTGTGTGTTTTTACCTGTTTCCTTTTATTCACGTTTTTTGGAATAATATGTTGTAAAAATGTTGATAATATTTATAACCCCACTGTCTTTCAATATAATGAAGATGTTTCGGTAAATACTTTGGATCCAGCATTCATAAAATCACAATCTGAAATATGGATAGGATCTCAAATTTATGAGGGGCTCATAGCCCTTGATACGCAGTTAAAACCGATTCCGGCCCTCGCAAAAAGGTGGGAAATATCTAAAAATGGAAATGTGTATAAGTTTGTATTAAATACACAAGCCAAATTTTGTTTCACAAATGTTGGTGTTTGGGGAAAACCACAAACACAATTTCAAAACATCAGTGTTCAAGATGTACTTTATAGCTTTTACCGTGTAATTGATCCCAAAACGGCCTCGCCAGGAGCATGGATTTTTTCCGATAAAATTGAAATACCCGAGGGAATGTCAATTGGCGATTTGAAAAAATCGAAAAACGCACCTTTTGTTGCATTGGACGATTCTACCATCCAAATTACGTTGAAAAGTCCTTTCCCAGCATTTTTGTCATTGCTAGCTACAAATTATGCATGGATTGTCCCTCAAAATACACAAAATTGGAAAACAGGGAAATTGGGTCGTTGCCCAATTGGAACCGGTCCTTTTTACTTGAAAAAATGGGAAGAAGATGTGCGATTGGTTATGCTTAAGAATCCACAGTATTACCAATTTGAAAAAGATATTCGTTTGCCATATTTAGAGGCAATCAATGTGGATTTTGTGAAAAACAAACAAACTGCATTTATGCAATTTTTAGCGGGTAAATATGATTTTTTCAATGGAATTGATGGAACATTCAAAGATGATATTCTGGGAAGAGATGGCAAAATTAAAGCCAAATACAAACAACGAATCAAAGCGCTCATAACTCCTTTTTTAAATACTGAATATGTAGGATTTTACTTGGGAGATTCATTAGATGGCAAAATGAACCCATTTGCCGATGTTGATTTACGTAAGGCATTGCAATGGTCGGTTGATAGAAAATCAATGCTCAAATACTTGCGCAATGGGCTTGGAACAGAAGGGAATGGGGGATTTGTGCCACCTTCATTAACCGGAGACATTGAGAATTGCCAAAATTTGTTCCAACTAGATTCAGCCAAAAAGTATTTGGCAGCGTCTAAATATATCAAAAACCCAAAGAAATTTGCAAAACTGAAAATCACTGTAACGGCAGATTATTTAGATATTGCGGTGTATTTGCAAAAATCTTGGGAACAAATTGGCATCCCTGTTGAAGTTGATTTGCAAGCGGGAGGAATGATTCGTCAATTGCGCAACCAAGGAAAATTAGGCATGTTTAGGGGGTCATGGATAGCCGATTATCCAGACGCAGAGAACTTTTTATCTTGCTTCTTCACGAAGTATTTTAGTCCAAACGGACCAAATTACACTCATTTTACCTCAGCTAAATTTGATCAATTATTTGAAAGAATTGCATTTGGAACATATGAATTTCCCTCAAAAAGAAATGACGACATACAATTGGCAAATAAGTTAATTGTAGAAAACGTGCCCGTATTTATTTTGTATTACGACAAAAGTTTGAGATTGATGCATCCTTATATTGAAGGCCTTTCAAATGATGCTGCCAATAGGTTGGATTTAAAAAGGGTAAAGAAAAAGACTAGAAACTAGCCAAAAAGAACTCATCGAGCTCTTTGTTTGATTTTCTAGCTTCAGTAAGTTCATCTTTAGCGCCTTCCCACCATTTTTGTCCTTTGTAAATAAAAATGATATGTTCACCAATATCCAAAACAGTTTTCATATCGTGGCTATTGATAATGGTTGTGATGTTAAATTCTTTGGTAATGTCAACCAATAATTTATCAATGACACGGCTGGTTAATGGATCCAAACCAGAATTGGGTTCATCGCAGAATAAGTATTTGATTTCTAGGGCAATTGCCCTTGCAATGCCTACTCTTTTTTTCATTCCACCACTAATTTCAGCAGGATATTTTTTGTTGGCATTGGTTAGTTGAACCCTCTGTAGACAAAAATTCACCCTTTCTTTTCTTTCTTCGGGGGACATTTTTGAAAACATTCTCAGTGGGAAATCTATATTTTCTTCAACAGTAAGAGAATCGAAAAGTGCATTGTTTTGAAATAGCATTCCGATTTCTCGTCGCAAATTTTGCTTCTGTTGGTATTCTAAACTAATAAAGTCTTGATTTCCGTATAGTATTTTCCCTGAGGTTGGTTCTAATAAACCTACCATACATTTGATTAATACACTTTTCCCGCTTCCACTTGCACCAATTACCAAGTTTGCAACACCTGGCTTAAATTCTGCATTGATATCGAACAAAATTTGACGGTCGTCAAACCATTTATCAATATGTTCAATTTTAATCATGATTTCAAGAACAATTGTGCAATAATCAGATCAAAAAACAAGATAAAAATACAAATTTTGGTTACCGCTTTCGTTCCAGCAATTCCTACTTCTAATGCTCCACCAGTAGTGTAATAACCCTGAAAAGAACTTAAACTGGTAATTAAAAATGCGAAAATGAAAGATTTGGTAAGCATTACTTTTAAGTACAATGGTTTAAATACCAATCTTGCACCTTGAATTAAATCATCTGCTGTGAGAGAACTGGTTGCTTTGCAAGCTAAAACTCCACCGTATAATAACAAAAAATTCGCAATGATAATTAAGCAAGGAATCATAATCAAACCGGCTAATATCTTAGGTAAGGTAACAAAGCTTGCAGAATTAATGCCCATTACTTCATACGCATCAATTTGTTCAGAAACTTTCATGTTTCCAATTTCTGATGCAATGTTTGCACCAATTTTACCAGCCAAAACCAAACAAGTTACTGTTGGCGCTAATTCTAAAAGCGAACTTGTTCCAATCACTGAGCCAATTACAAATTTTGGCATTAATTGAGTTGGGTAAAGGTCACTAGGAGACAGCAATTGGTTTGCAGTTTGAATGGTGGTTACGGCTCCTGTAAAAGTGGCTATTAAAATAACAATTAACAAAGAGTCTATACCTATGAGGTACATCTCACGAAATGTAATTTTCCAAAATACTTTTGCTTTTTCGGGTCTATGAAGTACAAACTTCATGAATATTACAAATCGACCAATTTCAGATATTAAATTCATTTTGATGCTGTAAAATTAAATCAAATAAATGGGTTTCTGTATTAAGATTAACTTATTTTACTCCAAATAGTACGATTTGGAGTTTTACCTAATTCATAACGTATTGGTGAACTTTCTTCTTGCATCAAAAGTTCGTCTTTTTCTAACCACAAAACGGCCTCATTTCTAGCAGCAATGAGTATGCTTTCGTCAAATCGGATGTCGGCAAGTTTTAAATCAAGCACTCCGCTCTGTTTGGTGCCGTCTAATTCACCTGGGCCTCGCAATTCCAAGTCTACTTTTGCAATCTCAAAACCATCGTTGGTTCTCACCATTGTTTTGATGCGCTTTCTTCCAGATTCGGAGAGTTTATCTCCCGTTACCAGTATACAGAAGCTTTGTTCTGCGCCTCGGCCAACTCGACCTCTGAGTTGGTGCAACTGAGCAAGTCCAAATCTTTCCGCATTTTCAACTACCATCACCGATGCATTCGGAACATTTACTCCCACTTCAATTACAGTGGTTGCTACCATAATATCGGTTTGCCCGAGTTTGAATTTCTTCATTTCCGATTCTTTGTCGGCCGGCTTCATTTTGCCATGTAAAAAGCTGTATTTAAATTTGGGAGTTGGTAGGTAATCGGCTACCATGTCATATCCAGACATTAAGCTTTTCAATGCCAATTTTTCTGAATCTTCAATTAATGGAAATACATAATATACTTGTCGGCCTTTGGCAATTTCATCCCTCAAAAAATCCATGAAAAGAGGTCTGGTGCTTTCGTGCCGCTGCACCGTAACAATGGGTTTTCTGCCTGCTGGCATTTCGTCAATTACGCTCACATCTAAATCACCATAAACTGTCATTGCCAAGGTTCTTGGAATTGGGGTAGCGGTCATAACCAAGATATGGGGCGCAACTTGTCCTTTTTTCCATAAACGGGCCCTTTGGGCTACGCCAAAACGGTGTTGTTCATCGATGACAACAAATCCCAATTTTTGAAACGCCACATCTTCCTCTAAAAGCGCATGGGTTCCAATTAGAATGTCAATTTCGCCATTTGCAAGTTTATCAAGTATTTCGCGCCTGTTTTTCTTTGTGGTTGACCCCGTTAATAAGGCAACTTTCACATTCATATGTTCCATCCATTCACCAATGGAAATGGAATGTTGAATTGCTAAAATTTCAGTGGGTGCCATAAGGCAGGCTTGATAACCATTATCAAGACTCAAAAGCATAGCCAACATGGCCACCATGGTTTTACCACTTCCAACATCGCCTTGTAGCAAACGATTCATTTGCCTTCCGGTTTTGACATCAGATCGAATTTCTTTTAACACCCTTTTCTGAGCATTTGTAAGCGAAAATGGCAAATAATTGTTGTAGAAGTTGTTGAATTGTTCTCCAACTTGTTCAAATATCAAACCGCGAATGACTCTATTTCTGTTGCCTTTTAATTGCAAATGACGAAGTTGTAAATAAAACAATTCATCGAACTTCAATCTGCGTTTTGCATCTTCCAATCGGGTTAAATTTGGAGGGAAATGCAAATCGGCAAGGGCTTGGGTTCTTGAAACGAATTTGAATTTTTGTATGATGCTCAGAGGCAAACATTCTGGAACTTGAAACTGAGGAAGTGTAACTATTTGCTTGGTGAGTTGCGTGAGCAACTTATTTTCAATCTTCTTGCGTTTTAATCCTTCGGTTAAGGGATAAACGGGCGTTAATCCAAGGCTTGAGGGATTGAAATCGTCGGTTAACACTTCAAGCTCTGGGTGAGCCATATTTATTTTCCCCTTGTAATTGGTTATTTTTCCATGAATTAAAAAGAAGCTACCCGGGGTGAGGTATTTTTCAATGTAACTAATGGATTTAAACCAAACCAATTCAAATTCTCCGGTATGGTCTCTAAAAGTTGCAGTAAATCTTCTGGCAGGCCCTATACCCAAAATTCCTTGAGGGAATATCTTTCCTTTCAATTGAACATAGATGTCTTCTTGCCCTTGAATTTCAGAAACCGTATAAATTTTAGAGCGGTCTTCATGCCGAAAAGGGTAGTGGCTTATTAAATCACCAACGGTAAAAATTCCCAATTCAGATTTTAGGGCCTCTGCTTTGAGAGGACCTACACCTTTTAGGAATTCTATTTTGGTATCTAATAACTGAGACATGTTAAGAATAGTTTACGAAGATAACATGAAAATACAGGGGTACAAAATGTCTGAAAGTCCCATGATGAAAAAAATGTCCCTCAAAAAATAAATTTGAAATCTAGCCTACTTGGGGTTAATTTCGCCCCATGCTTTCAGGAAAAACCGCATTGATTACTGGTGCTTCTCGAGGAATCGGGAAAGGCATCGCTGAAGTTTTTGCAAAAAATGGCTGTAATATTGCCTTTACATTCGCTTCATCTATAGAAAAAGCCCGAGCTTTTGAAACTGAATTGGCCGCTCAATATGGAGTAAAAGTGAAAGGATACCAGAGCAATGCCGCTGATTTCAAACAAAGCGAAACCCTGGCAACCGATGTATTGGCGGATTTTGGCAAAGTTGATATTTTGATCAATAATGCTGGTATCACCAGAGATACTTTGATGTTGAGAATGACCGAAGAGCAATGGGATGACGTAATGGACACCAACTTGAAAAGTGCATTTAATTTAACCAAGGCATTTTTAAAGCATTTCTTAGGAAATAGAGCTGGTTCAATTATCAATATGTCTAGTGTGGTTGGTGTTACTGGAAATGCAGGTCAAGCAAATTATGCAGCATCCAAAGCAGGTTTGATTGGTTTTACTAAAAGTATTGCCAAAGAATTGGGCTCTAGAAGTATCCGTTGTAACGCTGTTGCACCTGGATTTATTGAAACTGAAATGACACATGGCCTAGATGAAAACGTGAAAAAAGGTTGGATGGAAACAATTCCATTAAAACGTGGGGGTAGCCCAGATGATGTGGCTAATCTTTGTATGTTCCTCGCTTCCGATTTAAGTACTTACATTACCGGACAAACTATTTCTGTTTGTGGTGGAATGTTGATGTAATTTAATTGATTTTCAACGAATATCTGATTTTTCTAAACTAACTTTGAAGCATGGCATTAGACCAAGTAGATGTAGATGAAGTATTCCCTGGTGAAAAAAATATGGGTTTCTTTGATCACATCGATGAATTAAGAAAACATTTGGTACGTATTGCCTATGCTGTTATAATTTCTACCTGCGTAACTTTTTTCTGGGTAGAAAAAATATTCGACATGGTTATTTTAGGTCCCTTTAAACCTGATTTTTGGGGATATAAATTCTTTTGTAAAGCGGGTCACTTTGTATTGGGAAATAACAGTTTGTGTTGGCAACCGCCTGAACTTTCTATGCAAAGTCAACAAATTCAAGGACAGTTTGTTAGTGCCTTTAAAATTGCATTGGTAGTTGGAGTTATTCTAGCTTTCCCATATATCATATATCAACTTTGGTCATTTATTAGACCAGCTTTAAGCCAAAAAGAAGTAAAAAGAACCAGAAGAAGTCTATTCATAGTTTCATTTCTGTTTTTTACAGGAGTTTTATTTGCATATTTCTTCTTAGTTCCTGTGGCAACTAATTTTTTATTGTCGTACAAACTAAACGACAGCATACAAAATATCATTACCATATCTAGTGTAACGGGATTTGTAACCTTTATGAGTTTGGCTACTGGTTTGGTATTTGAATTGCCTGTGCTAATTTATATTTTGGCAACAATTGGTTTGGTAACAGCCGCTTTTTTAAGGAAATATTGGAGATATGCTGCCGTAATCATTTTTATTATTGCTGGTATTGCAACTCCATCACCAGATATTTTTAGTCAACTGCTACTTGGAATGCCCTTGATGTTTTTATATGTTGTAGGGATTTATATTGCAAAACGTGTTGAAAAACGCAAACTAAGAGAAGAAAATGAATAATGTAACTATAGCTATTGGTTCAGATCACGCTGGATTTGAATTAAAACAAGAAATGTGTAACTATTTAACTAATAAAGGTTATTCAATGGTTGATCTAGGCCCTAATTCTGCCGACAGTGTAGATTATCCTGATTTTGCGCACAAAGTTGCTTCAAGTGTTGAAACTGGAAATACCCAATTGGGTATTCTTATTTGTGGAAGTGGAAATGGTGTTTGCATCACTGCAAACAAACATCACGGTGTTAGGGCTGCTTTGGCTTGGGCTCCTGAATTGGCGTCTTTGGCACGTCAACACAACAATGCAAACGTGATTTGCTTGCCAGCTAGATTTATTTCTCAAGAAACGGCATTCGAAATTGCAGATGCCTATTTGGAAAATGCATTTGAAGGTGGCCGTCACGAAACCCGTGTCAATAAAATAGAAGGAGTATAACACTTATGGAAGACGAAGAACTAAGCAGCGTGAAAATGCTTGGTTTAAAGTTGCCAACTGATCCACGGTGGGTAAACATTGCCGAGAAATCTATTCACGAAATATTAATTGATCACGCTTTTTGCGAGCAAAAAGCTGCCACTACTGGCATTTCTCTTATCGTACGATATTCCGATAAGGAAAAATTGGTTCAAGAAGTTACGCCACTCGTTGCTGAAGAATGGGGTCATTTTAGAAGGGTTTTAAAGGAACTTGATAAAAGAGGTTTTAAGCTAGGTAGAAAGAGAAAAGATCTATATGTTGTTCAATTACAAGCGCAACAAATAAAAGGAATTGCCGGAATGCAAATGCTTGAACAGCTTTTGATTTCCGCACTTATTGAAGCAAGAAGTTGCGAACGCTTTCGATTGCTCAGTTTGTATTGTGCCGACGAAGATTTACGCAAGTTTTACCACGAATTTATGATTTCAGAAGCTGGACATTACCGTATGTTTATCGATTTGGCTAATACTTATTACGATGAGGATTTGGTAAAAAAAAGATGGCAAGAATGGCTCGATATTGAGGCTGAAATTCTTAATAATCTTGAACTTCGGGGAGATCGGGTTCATTAAATTGCTCCTCCTTGTCATTTTTTACTATCTTTGAATTATGGAAAAAATTATAGCTTTTTTTAGTGGCTTATCACCCATAATGCAAGGTCTTGTTGGATCTACATTTACTTGGTTGGTAACAGCTATGGGAGCAGCCGTGGTTTTTTTCATTAAGGATGTTCGTAAAGGATTCATGGATACCCTGTTGGGATTCACAGCAGGAGTGATGCTCGCTGCAAGTTTTTGGAGCTTGTTAAATCCTGCTATTGAAATGGCTCAATTGACTTGGAGTCATCAATGGGCTTGGGTTCCAGTAGCTATTGGATTTTTAGGTGGAGCTATATTTTTATTTTCACTTGATCAATTGTTGCCACATTTACACATAAATGAACCCATTGAAAAGTCGGAAGGGGTAAAAACAAATTGGAATAGAACAGTATTGCTTGTTTTGGCAATTACATTGCATAATATTCCTGAAGGATTGGCAGTTGGGGTAGCTTTCGGCGCAGTGGCAGAAGGGATTCCTGGAGCTGATTTGGCTGGTGCCATTGCATTAACAATTGGAATTGGTATTCAAGATTTTCCGGAGGGACTTGCGGTTGCCTTGCCATTACGTAGGTTTGGAATGTCGAGAACCAAGTCGTTTTTATGGGGTCAACTTAGCGGAATTGTAGAACCAATTGCGGCCGTTGCCGGAGTGGCTTTGGTAATGCTAGCTCAAAGTATTTTACCTTATGCCTTGGCCTTTGCCGCAGGTGCAATGATATATGTTGTTGTTGAAGAGGTTATTCCAGAATCGCAAAGCAATGGTCATAACGATAGAGCCACTTTAGGACTCATGTTCGGATTTGTGATTATGATGGCGTTGGATGTAGGACTTGGGTAAATGATTAATCATTTGCCACATGGAAAACAATAAATTCTGCGTTTTCTGGTGTAATATTATTTTTATCTAAATATTTCGAAATGGCTTCTTCAAGTGCTTTTTCACCCTTTTCTTTGAATAGGAAGAAGCAATACCATTTAAAATAAAAGTAATCAAAGGCTTTTGAGAGTTTATACTCTGTGATTTGCAGGGCCTTTGAGAATTTCTTCGGGTATTTATACATTTCTACGCGAATAGCTGGCAACATATCGAACGACTCAGGAAATACCTGAGGGTATTTTTTCTCCATCAAACGCATTGCGAAAAGCATTACGTCTATTGAATCAATGGCTTCGGTATATTTGATTAAATTACCTAATCCAAAACTCGGTAGCTCATTGATACGGGAATACAGAGCATATGCACAGAGCTTTTTAATTGAATCATTTGTTGGATTTCGATTATAAACTTTCTCAATTTCCTCGCAATAACGAATCATTGGATCAGCAGGCTGTTTTCTTTTGGCATTGATCTTTTGACCAAATAAATTACCACTGCCTATTAAAACCGAAATAATGATTAAAAAGTATTTCATATTTTATTGTTGTTTACACTTCGTAGTTTACGGCTTCGCCTGTTTACGCCTTTGGCTGTTTACGCTTCGTTGTTTACACTTCGTTGTTTACGCTTCGCTGTTTACGCTTCGCTGTTTATACTTCGTAGTTTAGGCTTCGCTGTTTACGCCGTTGGCTGTTTAATTTATTTCCTTACCTAGAATAACCCTTATAAACTTTTATAAACCTTCATAAACCCTTATAAACCTTAGAATTCCCCTCAATAATAATACTCCTCATTCTTCTTAATATTCCCCAAATTAAAATAATAGGCAATACCAATTTGAAGATTACCACCTCTGAAGTTCAGAGGAAAGGCTTTGCTATAAAATTCACCAGTTTGAACTTGTAACTCGTGAGAGGTACTCAACGATTGTTGGTAGGTAATGTTGAACTCGTATCTATCGCCACGCTCATTGCTTCCCCCCATAACAAATCCCAAATAAATCATGGGATACCATTTGTTTGATTCTGATTGGATAATTCTGTATGCAGGCTTTGTAGTTGCATTGTAAAATGTGTCTCGCACAGTTGAAGGACTTAAATTATAATTGATAATACCTCCAATTTTTTCCATGATGTACATAGAACCACCAAATCTTTGCTTAAACGACAATCCCAAATTTGCATTTAAGGCTGTGATACTGCTATTTACAGAATTATCTAAGGAAAGCGTGTCGTTATTGATCTTATATCCCTTGTTGATGATACCAGCTCCAAAATGAATGGATGAAACTCTGTTCATTTCATAATATCCGCCAAGGTTAAAAGCTGCACCCCAGCGATTTCGCGTAGTGAAGTTATTGGCTAATGTATCGGCAGATGCAGTTTTTGAAGCACATGTTGCGGCACTTAATCCCAAATACCATTTGCTTTGAGCGTTTGAATTTGAAAATAAGCAAAGACTTGCTACAAATAAAAGAATGAATTTGTTTCGCATTTTATACAAAATTACGACGAAATAATACAATTTGTTACATTCAAAAAAAATGGCATAAGAAAATAGCCGTATTTTTGCACTATAATGAGTTTTCAATTAGAAGCATTGTTGGCATTAAGACAATCAATCGTGAATTACAAAACCGATGAAAGTTGGCAGTCAATGCTGTATACAGCGCAGATTAACAATCAGTGGTTCGAATTAAAACAAACTGAAAAGAGTATTCAGAGTTGGATAGATGCATTGTCAGATGAGAATATTGACCAATGGTTGTCTAAATATTCCTTCCCTCTTGAAATTCATAACAAAAGAATGGGCGTTATTATGGCCGGTAATATTCCTTTGGTGGGAATGCATGACCTTATTGTTGGCGTTCTTACAGGATACAAAATGGTTGCCAAATGTTCTTCAGATGATGAGTTTTTGCCTAAATTTTGGACTTCGGAGGCAGCCAAAATAAATCCTATTTGGGGAACTCAAATTGAATTTTCTGATAAATTCAAAAATGTAGATGCCGCAATCGCAACTGGCAGCAATAATTCTTCAAGATATTTTGAGTATTACTTCAGAAATATCCCTCATATTTTAAGAAAAAATAGAAATAGCATTGCTGTAATTACCGGAAATGAAACTGAAGATGAATTAATTGCATTTGGAAATGATGTATTTGATTTCTTTGGATTAGGATGCCGCAATGTAACCAAAGTGTATTTGCCTGAAGGATATGAGTTTAAAACGCTTTTTGATGTTTGGGAAAAATCGCATGCTGAAGTTGCTTTTCACAACAAGTATGTAAACAATTATAATTATCACAAAGCATTGTTATTGATGAATTTGGATCCACATATCGATGCCGGTTATGTCCTAATGAAAGAAAGAAAAGAATTGTATTCACCAGTTGGAATGATCAATTACGAATACTATTCAGACATCAACGAATTGAAAGCTGTTTTTGAAGAAATTTCCGAGAATATTCAATGCATTGTAAGTGAAAATGCTGAAATCACTCATTTGCGTTTAGGTCAAACACAATGTCCAACGCTTTGGGATTATGCAGATGGTGTTGATACCATGCAATGGGCTATTGAATCGATTTGAGTTTAAATAAAATTACGTTCAATTAAACCGGCAACGGCAAACGACATTTGATTATTGTCTTCTAACGAAGGATTTATTTCTGTAATTTCAAATGCTTTCACTTTTTCTTGTTGGTATAAATAGCTCAATAATTCATCGGCTTCAGGTAAATTTAAACCACCTTTAACGGGTGTTCCTGTGCCTATTGAAATCGTTGGGTCAAGGCTATCAACATCAAAACTCACATACCATTGAAGTGTGTTTTTAAGTGCTTCCTCTGCTTGTTGAATTGCCCATTTTATGCCGTTTTTCTTAACATCATCAGCGAAAATAACATTCATTCCTAGCGATTTTGCCAATTCAATCTCTGGTTTTTCGTAGCTGCGGATTCCTATAAAAACAATGTTTTTAGGGTTGATTTGTTGTGTGGTTTCTTTGTTTTTGAGGGACTTTATTTCGTCCCAAAAAGAAATGGTTTCGGCATCTAATTGATTACATTGGTGATCTAGATTGTCGCAATTTAAACTTGCATTCAACGCCATTCCATGGATATTTCCGCTTGGAGTGGTATAAGGAGAGTGTAAATCTAAATGAGCATCGATCCAAAGTACACCTGTATTTTCGCAACCAAAATGTCGACTAAATCCAGCCAAACTTCCAATGGCATTGCTATGGTCGCCGCTCAATATAATTGGCAATCTGCTTGCATTTAAGCAACTTTCTACCAATTGTGCATAGCCTGTTTGATGCTTCAAAAATGGCGCAGCTCTTTTTAAATATTCGGGCAACGGTACTTTCTCTTTATCGTCAATTTCTTGAGGAACAGAAAATACACTCATTTCGCTCATGAAGCGAATTTGGGAATTAGTGCAAACTTCAAGAAGGGTTTGAGGCCCTTTCGAAGTTCCTAATTTTCCTGCTCCGTATTCCCATTCAGATACTATAATACACTTATTTGAGTTTTTCATTACGGAGTTTTACTTGTAGGCAATATAATAAATTGGTATAAATAATACTATTTTTGATTGGTGAAGGGTCTATTTTCTTTGCCAAATAATGAAACCACTCAGTTTTTCATTGTCAAATGGTTTGAATTTTTGATAAAATGATTCATCGGGTTGAAATGTATTCTTTGTAATTACATACATTTTTTGATGGTTATTTGGGTTGTGTGCGTGTAGTCTTCTTTTTTCTTGTTTAGGGTAAATTTCACCGGGGGGAAGTGGATTCTCTGTAATCATTCCCTCAAAATCTTTTGGCGTTAAATTTGAGTGAAAATAAAGCGCATACGTTTTATAACCCCAAGTTTCTATAAACATTCCTTTTTTACGGAATATTTTAATTGCATTTGTAACTGGCCCTTGAGTGCTGTTAGCAACAGCAGGAAGTAATGTGAAATACGAAGTTATCGCAACCACTCCAGAAAGGACATATAAGTAAATAGGATTTGGTTTTCTTCCAAAAAACGAAAGAATTATCCAAGGAATAAACCAAAAGGTAAACAATGATGCAGGAATCAACGTTGTCCAATTCCATTTAGGCATATTCAGCAAAATATCTTTTGAATAAGCGTCTAAATTATTTAATAAAATGGTTGGAACTGGTCGAATTGTTGCAGCCAATGGAATTCCCCATAAAGCGAGTATTAAAGTAATTCCCACAAAAAATAAGGGTATATTTAACCAATATGGGAATTTTCCTCGGTTGGTATAAATCAAATAAATCTGATAAGCACCAAAATAGGTGAGTGGCCACCAACAAAGGCTACTGTAATGAATGATTTTTGTAGTTGCAAGGCTGAAAACAATCAAAACAATCCAAAATAGAGAGCGCATAAACAAATGCAAAATATCTATGTTTCTATCCATGGCAACATTTGCTACCAAATGTGGAAAAGCCAATATGGCCGAAGGGAAACAAAGAACCAACAAAACTATAATGTGATAAAACCAAGGTTGGTTGTGGTAAGGTATTTGTCCCTTAAATAATACAATTTGATAATCAATAAAATGAGAGAAGAACGACTGCCCGTTAGCTTGAATTAGTGGAATAATCCAACATGCCAATACTGAAGCAAACCCTATAAAAAAGAGCAACAATTTGGCGTTAAATATTTCGTGCCATTTACTTCTAGATGCAGTAGTTGTGAGTATTACCAACGCCAAAATGAGAATGGCAACTGGCCCTTTGGTCAGCACTGCCAGTCCTAAAAAAATGCCCGACATCAAGTAATAAATATGTGCGCGTTCTTGGTTAATTCCAGCTTGAGAAATCTGGTACCATTTGTACATCGACAAAAAGATAAACAAATTAAACACCGGATCAATAATGCCTGATTTCCAATAAATAAATGGGGCCAAAGATAATAATATGGTCATTGCCCAAAATGCGCCTAGCATTTTTTTTCCGGAATCTGAGCCAATATGATAGGCCAAGTTTACAGATATAATACCGGCAATAACATTTGGCAATTTAAATACCCAAGTATGAACGCCACCAATGTGAATTCCAATTGATTGAAGCCAAATAAACAAAGGAGGTTTTTCGTAAAACGGCTCAAATCCAACTTGTGTATATAAATAGTTTTTGGTTAGAACCATCTCACGGGCGCTTTCAGCAAAATTCAATTCATCCCAGTCAAATAATGGAACCATATTTAACCCTGCCATTAACAACAACGCTGAAATAAGGGTAAAGATGATATGTACTTGTACTTTCTGCATCAATTAACTTTCTTAGAATTGAATTTCTTTTCTATGTAAGGATAGGTAATTCCTGCAAGATAAAAGAAAATATTTGCAATAATACATCCAGCCAAGGTATCTTCAATACTGTGTTGACCTAAATATATGCGACTGTAACCTATTAAAAATGCTGAAAAAATTGATATAAATAGCGTTAAGTTTTCACGTTTATGTTTTGGTAACGATAATATAATCATACCAGTTGCAAAAAATGCGGCCGATGTATGTCCACTTGGAAAAGCTTGAAAATGTTTCAATACTTCACCATCGATAGGTCGAATTGACGAGCTAAATTTCTCAATGGGTCTAGGGAAATTTAACTGAAATTTAATAAATTGGACAATCAGTGCTTCTATTCCGAAAACAAAAGAGAACCACAAGCTTTTTCGCCAATTAAATCGTACCATTAAGAAAATTCCAAGTACAATTACAGGCCATTCTGCCCAAATGGTATAGTTTTTGAAATACCTATCTAGTTGAAATGAATAAAAATTGTGAATTTTAAGTGTAAAATTGTTGAAACCCATTAAAGCAGCGCAAATACCTAAGATAAATGCAATGCTTAAATTAATGACAACGTATTTTTTGAAATTCATCATGTTGTGCAAATATAATTATAAGTTATTTAACGAAAATTTTGAATTATCAACCGAAATTATTTCATTGCAACAGAAAAAAGACTAAATTGAAACTTTTATAGTAAAAAAACATAAATTATGGCAACAGACGGAATCAAAAGATCAAAAATAGAATTGGAATATTCATTGAGATCTTCTCCACATATTTTATTCCAGTATATCTCTAATCCTTCAGGCTTGCAAAGTTGGTTTGCTGATCATGTTGATATTTTTGGCGGTGTAAGATATAGATTTGCTTGGAACGATGGAACAGAATATCAAGCAAAAATCATTAAAAATGTACCCAACAAATACATCAAATTTGCAATTGAAGGCTCTGCCGAAGGTGAGTTTTTAGAATTTAGAATTGACCAAGACGCCATAACAGGCGATGTTGAATTGCTCATCACTGAATTCGTAAACGAAGATGAAGTAGAAATGGCCGCATCCATTTGGGATGTTGCTGTTGAAAACCTCTGCGGAATTATCGGCGCTTAGTCCAAGTTTTTAATGGCCAAATAAGCCATCAATCCAGCTCCATGCTCAATGGCATCCTCATCAATGTCAAACGAAGGATGGTGAACCCCAAAAGTTGTTCCTTTGGCATCATTTCTTGTTCCTAACCTATAGAAACAACTATCTACCTGCTGTGAATAATAAGAAAAATCTTCCGCAGCCATCCAAATATCCAAATCAATTACATTTTCTTCACCCAAATAATCTTTGGCTAAATTTTGACAGTTGTTCGTTAAAATTTCATTGTTTTTCAAAAAAGGATAGCCCTTTCGGATCTCGAAATTCACCTCTCCACCAAATCCTTCAACAACACTGCTTGCAATTTTTTTCATCTTTTCATGGGCTTCAGCGCGCCATTTTTCATCCAAAGTTCTGAAAGTTCCCTCAATATATACCTCACTTGGAATTACATTGGTTGCTCCATTTGCGATGAATTTCCCAAAAGACAATACACTTGGAATAATAGGATTCGCACTTCTTGAAACTACCTGCTGTAAACTCACAATCATTTGACAAGCAATACTCACCGGATCAATGCACAAGTGCGGCATAGCACCATGTCCACCTTTTCCTTTTATAGTAATATAAATCTCATCGGCACTGGCCATATATAAGCCTGGTCTAAATCCGGTTTTGCCAGTTTCAATAAATGGCATGACATGTTGGCCAATCATGACATCTACTTTTGGATTGTTTAAAACGCCTTCGGCAATCATCATACTTGCTCCACCAGGTATTTTTTCTTCTCCTGGTTGAAATACAAGTTTAATTGTTCCCTCGAAATCATTTTTTAATTCATTGAGAATGGTAGCGGCTCCAAGCAATGATGTAGTATGTACATCATGGCCACAAGCATGCATAATGCCTTCTTTTTTGCTGCGGTAGGGACGTCCATCGTTCACTTCAACAATGGGCAAAGCATCCATATCGGCGCGCAATGCAACTACTTTTTTTGAGGGATTTTTACCTTCAATTAGCGCAACAACACCAGTATTTGCAACGCGCTGCGTTGTTAATCCCAGTTTATTTTGCAAATAACTTTCTATGAGTTTTTGAGTTTCAAATTCTTCAAACGACAATTCCGGATTTTCATGAATATGATGTCTGATTTCAATGAGTGCTGGCGTAATTTGGTTCGCTTTTTGCTGTATCTTTTCTTTTAAACTCATAAATTTTGTTTTTACTGATTGGCAATGCTAAATTGCAAATCTAAATTTTGTTTGTCCAATCTCCTACAAAAACAAAATAAATTCTTTTCATGATAAGCCCAAATTCCATAGACCAACTGCTCAACGCCGCCATCATTGAAGATGTAGTAGGTGATTACGTGAATTTAAAGCGGTCTGGATCTAGATTTAAAGGAAATTGTCCTTTTCATGATGAAAAAACGCCAAGTTTTACGGTGACTCCCACAATGGGTATCTACAAGTGTTTTGGATGTCAAAAAGGTGGGAATTCCATTCAGTTTTTGATGGAAATTGAAAATCTTTCTTTTACTGAATCGGCCCGAATGTTGGCAAAACGCTACAGCGTTGATCTGGTAGAAACCAATGTTGGCAACAAGGAAGAATACGAAGAAAGTCAAAAATTAAGAGAAGGGGTTCAAGCAATAAATGATTTTGCCATTCAGTTTTTTGCCGATCAACTTCATACCCAAGAAGAAGGGAAGAACATAGCGTTACCCTATTACAGAGAACGCGGTTTTACCTTAGAAACAATTAAAAAGTGGCAGCTAGGGTATAGCCCTGAATCGTGGGATGCATTTTACAAAGGCGCCACCAAAGCGGGTTACAAAGATGAAATGCTCAAATCGGCTGGATTGATTAAGCAGCGCGACTCTGATGGTTCTGCTTACGATTTATTCCGCAACAGGGTTATATTTCCGTTAATTGCGGTAAGTGGTAAAGTAGTTGGGTTTGCTGGCCGTATTATGGGCAAGGTTGACAATGCTCCAAAGTATGTCAATTCACCCGAAACGGAATTATACAAAAAAAGCGACTTCCTATTTGCGCTTTACCAGGCCAAAAACTCCATCAAGAAACTTGATAAGGTTTTATTGACTGAGGGATATACGGATGTGATTACATTGCATCAGTCGGGAATTGAAAATGCAGTTGCAAGTAGTGGAACGGCTTTAACTCCTGGCCAAATTAAGCTAATCAAGCGATTTACAAACAATGTAACCGTTATTTACGATGGTGATGCTGCGGGTATCAAGGCGTCGCTTAGAGGTATTGATTTGCTGTTAGCCGACGATATCAATGTGCGCGTTGTGCCATTGCCGGAAGGAGAGGATCCGGATTCTTATTGTAAAAAATTGGGTCCAGATGGATTCAAAGATTATATCCAATCGGTTGAGAAGAACTTTATTTTCTTTAAGGCTGAATTGTTATTGCAATTAACACAAAACGACCCAATTCAAAAGTCGGAGGCAATTAAAGATATTTTGCAATCTGTTGCCTATATCAAGGACTCTTTAAAAAGAACAACCCTTGTAAAAGAACTTGAAAAAATTTGCGATGTAAAAGAAGAGGTGTTGGCTCAGGAACTTGGCAAGTTATTGAGAATAAGTTTGGTTCAAGATAAAAAGCAATTATTTGCCGATACTAAAAATGTAGTTAATTTATTTATTGATGAACCGGTTGTTGTAGCACTGAGCGATGTACATCAAGAAATGGCAATGGTTCGGACTTTATTGATGAATGCAACCAAGCAATTCGATGAAAATCAAACCATATTTGAATTTGCTTTAACAGAATATATGGCAGATGAAAGTATTCAATTTAAAGATGTGTTTGCAACTAAATTCATGAATGAATTGATAAAATCAGATGGTACTTTTGAATGGCCTGGGGTTGATTATTTCATTCATCATACCGACACGGAAATTTCTTCATTTGTGGCAGGTGTGTTTTCGAACGACCATCAATTGAGTCCTGCATTTTTGGATAACATGATTTATGTAAAAACCGAGGAGGATAATTACCGCGATGAACTCATTTCTATATTTCTAAATATCCGCAGAACTAAAATTGAAGAAATCATCCTTTCGGAACAATTGAAATTACAAATACCAGAAGAACAGCATGATGAAATTTTGGAATATTTAGATTTCTTGAATACAGTTAAAATTGATATTGCCAATAAATTGGGTAATGTGGTATCGAGATACTAATGAAAAACGGATTTCAAAAAATATTGTTTTTAATCGTTCTTTTTTGCTTGTTTTATATGGTGCTTATTGGAGTTCCTGGAATTGTTCAAAACAAACCCTTTTGCGAGCCTAGAACGGGTTCTATAGTTATTAAAAACGATACCGTTTACTGCGATACTTTGAGATTGTCGTTGCATAAAATTCCCCCAATAAAAGATTTACATACAGTTGCAAAAGTTGCGCTTGATAAATGGGCAAAATTATTTATTGTGTTAAAAATTGAAGAGAGTGGGTATGACAATCAAAATTCAGTTTATGCCCTGAAATACAACAATTTGGTTGGAATGCGTTATCCAAATCAAAGGGAAACTACCGCCAGACGAAAAGGGTATAGTAGTTACTGCGTATTTGATAATTGGTACGACTGTATTATCGACTTTAAATATTATATCGAAAATACCGAATTGAAATTTATAAAATTATATCAAAGGAAACCGCATTCAGAAAAGGAAATGATCAAATTTATGCACGGTTCTTATAATGCGTATTCTCAATGGTATCGGGATGTGTTTTGGCTGCTCGACGATTTTGAAGAATAAATCCAACGCTCAAAACAAAAGCTACCAAAAAGAAAAATGCATTCATTGCAAAAACTGTGTTGTAACCAAGTTTCCAATTGGTGAATATTTTTCCTGAAAAAACACCTCCAAAAATAATTCCTAATTCTAACATCATAAACAGGGCAGCAAGTGCTTTTCCTCTGTTTTGAGCAGTTGCGGTATCTCCCGCCCAAGCGAATAAACTCGGTGCATTAAATCCTTGCCCAATTCCATAAAAGAATGCGCTGATAAAAAAGGCGTATTGGAATGGATTGAAAATAAGCAACAACATGGAAATAAGTTGTCCCAAAGTTCCAATGGCAGTTGACCAAGGCCTTCCCAATTTATCAGAAACGCTTCCACTGAATAACCTGAAAATCAAAGAAAAGGTAATGTAAATGGTGAGGTATAATCCTTTGTTTGCATAGCCCAAACTTATTGTATAATCGGGCATCACTGTTAAAATTGAACCGAGTGATATACAAACCAAAAACATAAGTAAAGCTGGTTTCCAAGCGGGTATGTAAAATAAACTCTTAATATTGAATTCGAATTTTCGATTTGCTTCAGCGGGTTTTGTTTCAGGTAGCATTGAAAACATTACTAAGGCTATAATTGCAAATAGCGCACTGGCAATGAAAAGCTGATTTACTCCCAAGTATTGCACAATTAAGGCGCCAAGGGCGTATCCAAAGCTCGTGCCGATATTGTTGAAAGTGCCTTGCCATCCCATGGCTCTTCCTCTAAATTCATGCGAAACGGTATCTGCTGTATAAGCGGTAAAACCAGTTGGGGTGAATCCGGTTGAAAATCCATGGATGATTCTTACGAAGAAAAATGCAGAGAGTGTTCCTACGAAGGGATATAAAAATCCGGCAACAATACAAAAAATGCAACCACCAATCATGGCCCATTTTCGGCCAAGGTTATCCGTGATCCATCCGCTTAAAGGTCTGGCAACCAGTGCGCTTATTGAAAACGCTGGAATAATCCATCCCAAATATTCACTTCCATTTAATCTTTTAAGGAAATCGGATAATTCAGGTAAAACAATATTGAACGATAAAAAGAAGAAAAGTGCCCCACAACACATTATCCAAAAGTGTTTCGGGTAGCGTCTGTGCATTTTACTGATATTTTGCAACCAGAGGCATGATTCGGCCTTTACCAAATGCTTTTGAACTCACACGAATGATAGGAGGAGCCTGATAACGTTTGTATTCATTGGCATTTACCATGTTTACAATGCGTTCAACCAAAGAACTGTCGTAACCTTCCATGGTGATTTCGTCTTTGCTCTTTTTGCCTTCAATGTATAATTTCAAAATTTCATCGAGCATATCATAATCTGGCAAGGAGTCGGAATCTTTTTGACCTGGCCTAAGTTCTGCACTAGGTGCTTTCTCTATGATTTCGTTTGGAATGATTTCGTGGTTTCTATTGATGTATTTGGCCAAAGCATATACTTGGGTTTTGTAAACATCGCCCAAAACAGATAAACTGCCACACATATCGCCGTAGAGGGTTGAATAACCCACGGCCATTTCACTTTTGTTGCTTGTATTGATTAAAATATTGCCCAATTTATTGCTGATTGCCATCAATAAAACGCCCCTTGAGCGCGCTTGGATATTTTCTTCTGCAACATTGAATTCTCGTCCCTCAAAAACAGAAGTCAAAGAATTTGTGAATTGATCAAAAATATTTTCGATGGGAAGGATATGGTATTCGTTTCCTAAGTTTTCAGAAATCTTTTTGGCGTCGCTAATTGATCCTTCAGAACTAAACTGACTTGGCATCAAAATAGCCAATACATTGTCGTTTCCAAGTGCTTGAGAAAGTAATGCTTGCACCAAAGCGCTGTCAATACCACCAGATGATCCAAGAACAGCTTTTTTAAAGCCCATCTTCTTGAAATAATCTTTGATTCCAAATATCAACGCTTGGTGCAGGGTTGCAATTTCATCAATTTCAATGGGTAGGGTAGCGTTGGAATTAATTACCCCATCATCAAATGAAATATAACCAACAGCTTCTTCAAAATCGGGAAGTTGAATTGCTACTTCTCCGTTGCTGTTGATTGCACGACTTGCGCCGTCGAATAATAGTTCTGTATGCATACCAACTTGGTTGGCATAAATCACGGGAATATCAAAACGACTGGCTTGTCCTCCAAAAACCCTATTTCGTAAAGATTGTTTTCCTAAGTGAAATGGTGAAGCAGAAGGATTGATGATGATATCGGCACCCAGTTCTTTTAATTTAGATCCAGGGCTTACATTGTATTCAAAATCGTTGTAGATATCCCAAATGTCTTCACAAATGGCAATGCCTATTTTATGTCCTTTGAATTCTATTATATCCGCTTCTTGGGCTGGTTCAAAATAACGCGCTTCAGAAAAAACATCATAAGTTGGTAAAAGTGTTTTGGCAATGGTTTTTTGAATTCTGCCATTTTGCATGAAACACATTACATTTTGGAGGATTCGTCCTTTGTGGGGATTGCGCATTACTCCGCCAACAATGGCAGCAATGCCTTGGCAACTTTGTGCCACCGCATCGAGGCTATGCTCGCATTTTTCGACAAACCATGGGTAATCTAGTAAATCGTCGGGCATGTAGCCACAAACCGACATTTCTGAAAAGACAACCAAATCAGCGCCTTTTTGCTTGGCAGTGAAAATGGTATCCGCAATTTTGGCAGTATTTCCTTCGAAATCTCCTATTTTAAAATTGAGCTGAGCAAGGCATATTTTTATTGCCGACATGAATTGTTTAGAATGTTAAACCTACCTGCAAAGAAAGGAAATTATTTCTAGCATTCACGCGTGCATCGGCAAATATATCTGAAAAGCCATTGTCGAATTTTAACCCAGCAACCAAATTCATGTTGCCTGATAAATGATATTCAACACCTGCGCCAATTATCATTGATCCCCTAAAAGTATTGATGTCATCTATAAATGTCAAACTTGCATCATTTTGAGGACCACCATTGAAATCGTAAATACTATTGACCGTGTTGTTTGGATCATGCGATGACAAACCTGTATTTCCATATATATTCGGATCAGAAACAGTTTCAACTTTTTTCTGCATCGCAAACGACATTCCCAATCCGAATTGCATGTAATATTTCATTCCCCCCAAATCGTCGGTTTTAAATTTGATGCTTACCGGAATTTGCAAATATTGGTTGTTGTAATTGAATTGAACGTTCTTATAATTTGCATTATTTGTGATAGTTCCCTTCAAATCACCAGTATGTTGCACTTTACTTGGTAAAGAAGTCACATTTAATTCTGTGCTTAACCAGTAATTTTGGTTCTTAAGTAACATAAAATCAGCAGTTACGCCGTATGTGAATCCCAATCCAAGGCCATTATTTGTCATTGGTCCTTCTTGGACTTTCACCCATGAAAAATTAGGGCTAACTTTGAAGCCGAAAGAAAAGCTTTTTGATTCCTGGGCAGAGGCAATGTTAAATGCCGCTGTTGAAATTAAACCGGTGAACAACAAAATGATTTTTTTCATGTTATACTTATATTGTTATATTATATGCAAAAAAACAACTTTTTCAAGAAATCGACACTATTTGTGAGTGTACTCATTTTGGGTTTATCCATAAGTTGTAAACAAAAAGCAACAAAGCCAGATATTGAAATTGTAGACTTTACACAAACACTTGATAGTCTTTCGAATAAAAGGGTTTTGCCGCAAGATATTTACATGCTCAAAAAACAATACGGACGATTTTTTAATGTGTGGTTTTCTGAAATTATGGACTATAACCGATATGCGAATTTTCCAGATAGCATGGTTGCGACCTATTTCAATTATTTTGTGCAACAAAATAAACCAATGTTTAAGGCAATGAATGCCCATTACGCCATTCACAACGAATGGAAAAAAGATTTGAATGAATCTTGGCAAAATTTGCAAACAGCGATTCCAAATACCCCAACGCCGGTTGTGTATGGCTACTTTTCGCAATTTAGCAATTACAATACTTTTGTTGATACCACCAAAGGTCAATTGATTCTGGGCTTTAGCAAGGAAATGTTCATGAACGACACATTTCCGGTATATGCCATGCTTGAAGTTCCTGACTTTTTTAATAGATACAACAGTCCTTCTCAAATTCCTACCATGCTCATTTGGAATTATATAAAGAGTAAGTTCGAAACCGAACACAATATCAAAACAATGTTGGAACAAGCGGTTTTTGAGGGAAAAATTTGGTCGTTGCTACAAGAAGTTTCTCCGAAATCTGAAGTGTACGATTTGCTAGGATACACCAAAGATGAATGGAAAATAATGAAGTTAGATCAAGGACAAATGTGGCGACATTTTCTAGAAAACAAGTTGCTGTTTAGTTCCGATTTTAACTCCTACAAAAGGTATTTTGTATACGGTGCCCATACCTTTGGAGCTGGAATTCCAGCCGATTGTCCTCCAATGATTGGAAGTTTTATGGGACTCCAAATAGTTGAAGCATACAGAAAAGCAACCGACTGTTCGTATCAACAACTATTTAACGAACACGATGCATCAAAAATATTGAGATTGTCTGGTTATAACCCAGTAAAATAATGGAAGATTTAAAAGCTTATTTAGACGAAAGATTAGAAGAAAATCATTTTATTCAGCACATTGGACTTCAATTATCCCATGTAGAAGCTGGTTATGCCGAAATGACTTTAGAAATTAAAAAACACCATTTGCAACAAAATGGATTTATGCATGGTGGGGTAACCGCAACAATTTTAGATGTAGTTACTGGAATCAGTGCGTACACCACTGTGGTGAAAGGTAAAAATGTGGTAACCGCCGATTTAAAAGTGAGTTACCTCAATCCCTCAACAGCCAAAAATATTTTAGCCACTGGCAAAGTGAAAAAATCAGGCAACTTTTTGGTATTTTGCGAAGGTGAAGTATATGATATATTTGAAGATGGTTCACGAAAATTGGTTGCTACTTGTAGCTCAATTATGTGTGCTGTTGATATTCCCATTGTAAAAATTGATTGATGAAATACCGCGAAATTCTATATTCAAATTACCACACTACCCAAAGTGGAAGAGCCAGCGGCGTTGATGCCATCGCTTTGTTTAACCGCGAAAAATGGCGTTTTTCAATTGAAATATTGCCATTGGTTCAAGGATTTTCAAAAACATCGAAAGTGTATGATTTCGGTTGCGGCAGTGGCAGCCTTTTGTCGGTTTTGAAGGACAATGGATTTACCAATTTGCTCGGAATGGATTTAAGTGGTGAACAGGTAAAATTGGCCCATCAATTGGGTGTAGATTGTGTAAAAGAGCAGGATGCATTGAACTATTTAAAAGATTCATCTGAAAAATACGATTTAATATTTGGAATGGACATCATTGAGCATTTTACAAAAAATGAATTGGTGGAGTTATTGTCCCTCATAAAAAACAAATTGAATCCAGGCGGGAAAGCGATTTTTAGAACCCCGAATTTGGATGCTCCATTAACAACGGTTTTTGCCAATGGCGATTTTACCCACGAAAACTATATGAATGCGTCGTCGGCGCAGCAGGTTTGCTTGGCTTGTGGATTTAATGCAGTACAAGTGGTGGAAAGCAGTGTGAAAATTCAAAACCCGCTGAAAGAATTGATTCGTAAATTCATTTGGTTTGGGTTGAAACAAAAATTAAAAATGACATTATTTGCAACGGGGAGAAGTACACAAAATGTGATTTTTACACCCAATATGATCATCGTTGCAGATGCTTTAAAATAAGAGTAATGAGTAAAATAGCATTGATAACTGGTGGTACCAGTGGAATTGGATTGGCAACTGCAAAGTTGTTATTGGAAAACGATTACAAAGTAATTGTAACGGGAAGAAGGGCAGAGCGTTTGTTGCAGTTTCAAGAAGAGATAGGTTCTGATAAAGTGTATACCTTGTGTTTTGACGTTCGAAGTGACGAAGAAGTGAATTTCGCATTGAATTCATTGCCAGCAGAATGGAAAAACATTGACGTTTTGGTAAATAATGCCGGTTTGGCTTGGGGCTTGGGACAATTCTTCAATGGAAATACAACGCATTGGGATACCATGATTGATACCAATATTAAAGGGTTACTTTATGTTTCAAAGGTTGTTGCCAATTGGATGAAAGATAAAAAAAGCGGGCATATTGTGAACATTGGATCTATTGCAGGAAAAGATGTGTACATGAATGGCAATGTTTATTGTGCCACTAAACATGCCGTTGACGCTTTAACTAGGGCAATGCGCATTGAATTGGCTGAGTTCAAAGTGAAGGTAACAGGGATTCATCCAGGTGCTGTTGAAACAGAATTCAGCGAAGTGCGATTTGATGGCGATAAAGACAGGGCTAAAAAGGTTTATGAGGGATTTGAAAACCTCATTGCCGATGATATTGCCGATGCTGTTTATTACGCAGTTTCAAGACCAGCCCACGTAAACATTAACGACTTAGTAATTATGCCAACGGCACAACCTGCGGCAGGAGTAATACATAGGAATTAGAAAGTTTATAAGAGTTTAGAGAGTTTATAAGGGTTTATAAAGGTTGATTTTGTTTTTCTAAACCTTTATAAACTTTTCTAAACCTTCATAAACCCTTTCATTTGAAAGTTTATTATGAGCAACAAAAACAAAAACAAATCGGGGATTGTTTATAGTACAAATCCGGATTATCAGTATGACGCTGAGAGCGAGGAACAAGACACTTTGGAGCCGTCGCAACAGAAATTATATGTGAGAAGGGAAGTTCGCAATGGCAAACCTTGTATTGTGATTAAAGAATTTATTGGCAAATCTGACGATTTAAAACAGTTAGAAAAAAGCCTCAAAAACCATTGCGGCGTGGGTGGAACCAGCAAAGAAGGCGACATCATTATTCAAGGAGATACCTTGGATAAGGTGAAGAGTTTTTTGGCCGCGAAGGGGTATCGAACTAAGGGTTAGACAGATATCTGAGGTTCGTGCTAAAATTAAACAGCGAAGGGTAAACTACGAAGTGTAAACTTTTCGGGATTAGACGGATTAGACGGATAATTTGAGGTTCGTGCTAAAATTGAACAGGCGAAGCCGTCAACAGCATAGCGTCAACAGCTTAGTGTCAACAGGCGAAGCCGTCAACAGCATAGCGTCAACAGCCGAAGGCGTCAACTACCAAAGGTGTAAACTACCGAAGGTTTAAACAGCCGAAGGCGTAAACAATAAGAAGGATGTTAAAAAACGTATTTATATTTATCATTTCAATCGGTTTTTTATCTTGTGGGAGTAAGAATTCCTCCTTGGTAGAAGGCACAAACAAAAAAAACATGGAAAATTCAAATCAAATTGATCCAACCAAAGTTGACACTTGCGTGTTGGGTGGCGGTTGCTTTTGGTGTCTAGATGCCGTTTACAGACGTTTGCCAGGCGTATTGAATGTTGTGAGTGGTTATAGCAATGGTAAAATTGCCAATCCTACGTACCGCGAAGTTTGCTCGGGCTATACCGGTTGTGTGGAAGTGGTGAAAATCATGTTCGATACTACCAAAACATCTTTTGCCGAAATCCTAACTGTTTTCTGGCGGATTCATAATCCTACCACACTAAACAAACAGGGCAACGACGAAGGTACCCAATACCGAAGTGGCATTTATTATCGCAACAACGAACAAAAGGAACTCGCTTTATACAGCCTAAAAGCTGCAGAAGATGCCAAACTGTGGGACGGTAAAATTGTAACAGAAATTCTTCCCGTAGAAAAATATTCCGACGCTGAAGACTACCACCAAAACTACTTCGAAATCAATCCTGACCAACCTTACTGCATTTATGTGGTAGGAGAAAAGGTCAAGAAGTTTGAGGAGTATATGAAGAAGTATAAAAGGGATTAGACGGGTTAGACAGATTAGACTGATTTTTTGTTGATAGATTTTAGGTTTAATTAGCAGCGTAGCGTCAACTACCGAAGGTGTAAACTACCGAAGGTGTAAACCACGAAGTGTAAACTACCGAAGGTGTAAACTACCGAAGGTGTAAACCACGCAGTGTAAACCACGAAGTGTAAACAGGCGTAGCCGTCAACAGCGCAGCGTCAACAGGCGAAGCCGTCAACGCACGTAGTGCATCTGGGTGTTGAAAATAGAAATTCCAGTTCCTACCAATAACCCGGTGAGTACGTCTGACGGATAATGTTTTCCAGCAAATATGCGTAAAGTGGCGGTTGCCAATGATGCAACGCCAGCGCCATAAGCCAAATATTTTACTGTGTTGGTTTGGTTGTTTCTCAAAGCATACATCAATGCTGTGGTTGCCGCAGCTGCTGTAATGGCGCTATGTCCGCTGAAAAAAGAATAATTATCGTCTTTTTTGCCAGTAAATTGATATCCCGCAGCATTGGTGTATGGCCTACTTCTTTGAACCAGTATTTTTACCAATTGCACTGTGTTTCCGGTTATCCAAATGTTTTGAGCGAGGTTATTGATATATCCCCAACGTTCATTTTGAGGGAGAGCCAATGTGAGTGCAGAACTGAGTAGCATGGTGGCTCCGGCAGTGGCATCTGCTGTATGCGCCAAGTTTGTGTTTAATTGATTTACTGCAAGTTTGTCAATTGGGTTTACCGTCCAATGATGTGGGGTCGCATTTAATTTATTTGTAAGCCAAAGTTCTGTGGCACTCATTGTAATTAAACTGCCATACAAAATCTTGTCGTAAGTTGGTTTTACAGCGTAATTTTGGGACTTAAGGTTATTGTCCCCCAAAAAAATAATGCACAAAAGCAATAGTGTCAGTTTTACACTTGCGCAAATGCGAAATTGGGTTAAGTATTTGCTTATAATAGATTTAGTTGTATTTGTCATTGGTTGATAGCATTTAAATTGTGTAAATATAATGTGCGTAAATCCGTTTACTAAAAAAAAGATAAAAATTAACCAATGCCATTCACGTTTTGGTAACTTTGCAGTACAAATTTACGAAAATAAACTGTATGAGTAATGAGGCATTGATTGCGAATATAAAGTCGCATGCAAAGCAAGTTTTTGAAAACTTAACCACCGATGAGCTTATCGAGAAAGCTCTCGAGAGAAATGAAGGTCAAATCACAGATAAAGGTGCCTTGGCTGCCGATACGGGAGAATTTACTGGAAGAAGTCCTAAAGACAAATTCTTGGTAAAAGATGCAAAAACTGCCGACACCGCATGGTGGGGTACTGTAAATCAGCCCTTTGAATCTGAAAAATTCGATGCATTGTTGAACAGGGTAGTAGCGCATTTAGAAGGAAGAGAAATCTTTGTTCGTCATGCATACGCTTGTGCTGATCCAACTTATCGTTTAAATATTCAAGTAGTTACTGAAAGTGCGTACCAAAATTTATTCGCTAAGAACTTGTTTTTACGTCCTACAGCAACTGAAATTGCAACCCAACCTTCTGAGTGGGTAATTATTGCGGCTCCTTCATTTATGGCTGATCCTGCAATTGACGGAACCCGCCAACATAACTTTACCATTGTTGATTTAACTAAGAAAATCATCTTAATTGGTGGTAGTGGTTACACTGGTGAAATTAAGAAAGGTATCTTTAGTGTGTTGAATTACATCCTTCCACAAGAAAAAGGGGTATTGAGCATGCATTGTTCAGCGAATATTGGTAAGGACAACGACACTGCTGTATTCTTCGGATTGAGCGGTACCGGTAAAACTACTTTGAGTGCTGATCCTAACCGTAAATTAATCGGTGACGATGAGCACGGATGGTCTGATTCTACTGTTTTCAATTTTGAAGGTGGTTGTTATGCAAAATGCGTAAACTTAACTGAAGAAAAAGAACCTCAAATTTGGAATGCAATTAAGCCTGGTGCTTTGGTTGAAAACGTTCGTTTCTTTGAGGGAACAAATACGCCTGATTACGACAATATTTCAGTAACCGAAAATACCCGTGTTGCATATCCTATTGACTTTATCGACAATATTGCAGAACCATCTATTGGCGATGCTCCTAAGAATATTTTCTTCTTAACTGCAGATGCTTTTGGTGTTTTGCCTCCAATTTCTAAGTTAACGCCAGGCCAAGCAATGTATCAGTTTATTTCTGGTTACACTGCGAAAGTTGCGGGTACTGAAGCGGGAGTTACTGAACCACAAGCTACTTTCTCTGCTTGCTTTGGACAAGTTTTCTTGCCATTGCATCCTGCGAAATATGCAGAAATGTTGGGAGAGAAATTATCTGCACACCCTAATATCAACGTTTGGTTAATCAACACTGGTTGGTCAGGTGGTGCTTACGGTGTAGGTAGCAGAATGAAATTGTCTTACACCCGTGCCATGATTACTGCGGCTTTGGAGGGACAATTGGATGGCTCGTTCACCAATCACCCTGTGTTCGGATTTGCAATGCCTGATGCTTGTCCTAACGTTCCTTCAGAATTGTTACATCCAAGAAATACTTGGGCTGACGGTGCTGAATACGATGCACAGTGTCAGAAATTGGCTAAATTGTTCAACGACAATTTCCAAAAATTTGCCGATGGATCTAGCGACGAAATCAAGGCCGCTGCTCCAAGAATGGCTACAGCTTAAACAACAACAATAACAACAATAACAAAATTGGACGCTTTAGGGCGTCCTTTTTGTTTACACCTACGGTGGGTTTAGCGCTGCGCTAGTTGACGCCTTCGGCTGTTTACTCCTGCGTTAGTTGACGCTTCGCTGTTGACGCTACGCTGTTGACGGCTTCGCCTGTTTATTTTGTTCATCACCTAAACCCAATCTGTCTAATCTGTCTAATCTGTCTAATCCGTCTAATCCGTCTAACCCGTCTAATCTTTTTTTGTTTATCTTTGCAATCTAATTATGTCACTTACATCTCAAGAAATTAAGGCAAAGTTTTTAGCGTTTTTCGAAAGCAAAAATCACCGCATTGTTCCTTCTGCACCCATTGTGGTGAAAGGAGATCCTACGTTGATGTTTACCAACGCCGGTATGAATCAATTTAAAGATTATTTCTTAGGAAACGCAGTGGCCACGCAAAAACGTGTTGCCAACAGCCAAAAATGTTTGAGAGTTAGCGGAAAACACAACGATTTGGATGAGGTAGGGCACGACCATTACCACCATACCATGTTCGAAATGCTCGGTAACTGGAGCTTTGGCGACTATTTCAAAGCCGATGCCATTGCTTGGGCGTGGGAACTTCTCACCGAAGTGTATGGACTAGACAAAGACCGTTTGTATGTTTCTGTTTTTGAGGGAGACGAAGCCGCTAATATCCACTTCGATCAAGAAGCTTACGATATTTGGGCTGCCCGCATTGACAAATCAAAAATAATCAACGGAAATAAAAAAGATAATTTCTGGGAAATGGGCGATACGGGTCCTTGTGGACCCTGTACTGAAATCCATTTTGATATGCGTTCTGATGAAGACCGTGCTAAAGTGGATGGCGCCACATTGGTAAACAAAGACAATCCTGAAGTGATTGAAATTTGGAATAACGTGTTCATGGAGTTTAACAGAAAGGCCGACGGTTCTTTGGAAAAACTTCCTGCACAGCATGTTGACACCGGAATGGGATTTGAGCGTTTGGTTAGGGTAATACAAGGTAAATCGTCGAATTACGATACAGATATTTTCCAATTTATCATTCAAAAAACTGCCAGTTTATGTGGCAAAAATTACGGCGATAACGAAGCGCAAGACATTGCCTTTAGGGTAATTGCCGACCATATTCGTGCGGTAAGTATGTGTATTGCCGATGGACAATTGCCAGCCAACAACGGAGCTGGTTATGTGGTTCGTAGAATTTTGCGTAGGGCTGTTCGTTATGGGTATAGCTATTTGGGTTTCAATGAGCCGTTCATGCATGAATTGTTGGCAGATTTGGCAGCTTATTTTGCAAATTCGTTTACAGAATTAAACAGTCAATTGGCATTCATTCAACGTGTTGTTAAAGAAGAGGAAATTTCTTTCTTTAGAACATTGAGTTTGGGAATGGGTAAATTAACCGCTTATTTTAATGAAAATCCGAACAAAGGAATTTCTGGTGAAATGGCATTTGAACTTTATGATACGTATGGTTTTCCAATTGACTTGACCGAGGTTATTGCCCGTGAAAAGTCAATTGATATCGATATTGCAGGCTTTGAAAAATTGCTTAACGAGCAAAAGCAAAGAAGTAAAGCCGATGCACAAAAAGAAACTGGCGACTGGCAAGTGGTTTATGAATCTTTGGAAGAGAGTTTTGTAGGATACGACAAAATAGAATGCAACACACTTATTTCTAGACATAGATCAGTTAACGTAAAAGGGAAGAACATCACCCAAATTGTGTTGGATGTTTGTCCGTTTTATGCCGAGAGTGGTGGACAGGTTGGAGATACAGGTACTTTGGTTGGTGAAGATGGCGAAACCATTCAAATTGTGGATACAACCAAGGAAAATAAATTGCATATATTGATTGCAAATCAAGCAATTAAAAATCCTTCACAATCATTTACTGCAAAAGTGAACGAGCACCGCCGATTGAAAATATCTGCCAATCACAGTGCCACACATTTGATGCACAGTGCTTTGCAAAGGGTTTTGGGTACACACGTTGCACAAAAGGGAAGTTTGGTGAACGATGAAAGTTTGCGTTTTGACTTTTCTCATTTTGGCAAAATGACTGATGAGGAAATTACCCAAGTTGAAACCATGGTCAATGCCAAAATTCAAGAGGGCATTGCATTGTTAGAACATAGAAATATTCCAATTCAAAATGCCATTGACATGGGAGCTACTGCTCTTTTCGGTGAAAAGTATGGTGATTTTGTTCGGGTAATAGAATTTGATAGGGCTTATTCAATGGAACTTTGTGGGGGAACGCATGTTGCCAATACTTCACAAATTGGGTTCTTTAAACTTATTTCTGAGGGAAGTGTGAGCGCTGGGGTAAGAAGAATTGAAGCCATTACCAATGAAAAAGCAATGAATTACATTGCAGAAAAATTGCAATTATTGACTGAAATTTCTGAGTGCTTAAATTATCCCAAAGACATATTGCAGGCAATTCAAAAGTTATTTGCCGATAACAATCAGTTGAGCAAGAAAATTGAATCGTTTGAAAACATTCAAATAGCACAAATTAAGGCCGAATTAATGTCGTCTGTGCAACAGAGCAGCGGTTTGAATGTAGTGCAGGCAAATTTGCAATTGCCTTCGGCAGAAGCGGCAAAACAACTTTGTTTTCAGTTGAAACAAGAGTTGCCTAACATGGTATGCATTTTAGGCTATACCGCAGATGAAAAACCGGGCTTGGCCATTTACATTGAAGAGAATTTGGTGGCTGAAAAAGGTTGGGACGCGTCTGCCATGGTAAGAGAATGCGGTAAATTTATCCAAGGTGGTGGGGGAGGACAAAAGTTCTTCGCTACAGCGGGTGGTAAAGATGCAGCGGGCTTAGACAATGCCATTGCAAAAGCAAGAGAAATATTGGGACTGTAAA
>CANKVM010000008.1 GCA_947487175.1 Flavobacteriales bacterium
CTTTAATTCTTGTTTGATGCTGTCAATTAATATTCTTTCAGTTATAACAATACTGTTATTCCCTAGTTCTTTCAATATTGATGTTTTTACAATGTTGATAATTTGTCCGCCAACAAGTTTGTATTCCTTCGCTATGTATTTTAAATCGATTGATTCTTCGAGCACAAATTTATCGCCAAACGCATTTTTCCATAATAAATATCTTTGTTCCTGTTCCGGAATTTCAAAATAAATCATACTTTGAAACCTTCTCATAAAGGCATCGTCAATATTCCCTTTTAAATTGGTAGCAAGAATAATTACACCCGGATAATCTTCAATTTTCTGCAACAAATATCCTACTTGTTGATTTGCAAATTTGTCGTTCGATGAATTATTACTGGTTCTCTTTGAAAACAAACTTTCCGCCTCATCAAAAAATAAAATCCAATTCTTATTTGCTGCTTGGCTAAATAAACTCCCCAAGTTTTTTTCAGTCTCTCCTATATATTTTGAAACCAACTGCGAAGAGTCAACCCGATACACATCCAAATTGTATTTTTTTCCCAACAAAGAAGCCGCCAAAGTTTTACCTGTTCCAGATGGACCATAAAAAACGGACTTATACCCTCTTTTGATTTTCTTACCTAAATCATAATCTTCCAAGATAACTTTTTCAAATTTTATCCAAAGTTCAATTTCATTTAATCCCTCTTTCACATTCTCAGTCAATACAATGTCCTCCCAATCTAAATTGGTTGACATTAAAGTTGCAGGGAAAGTAAGAGAATAATTGGGTTTATTAGAAACGCCAGTTGTGAGTTTGTTTACAAATTCTTTGGATATATGAATTGAAAAACTACTCATTGGTCTATTCGGAATGATATTATCAAATAACAAAGCATTTTGCTCAAAAAACCAATGATTATTTTCAAGAATATTCAAGATTAACAACCTTTCAGAGAGTGAATTGTTTGTTAAAATAAAAATGATGGTTTCTCCGGTTGGAATAAATGAATTCTGATTATTTGAGACAATTCCTCCTAGTCGAGTATCAAAATGTTTATCATTTAAAGATTGTTCGAGCAATGGATCAAAAACGCCAGGTTTTATATACGCGGCAAGGGCAACCAGAAGAATGCCTCTTTCAATTCCATTTAACGCATTATCAATAATAAAATCACTGTAATAGGTTCCTTTTTCTAAAGTTGGAGGTTGAATCTCACCCTGCTTTTCAATTCTTTCAATTAAAGCATCATCGGCTTTCCCAAGCTGATAAAGAATTAAATTTTTCAGCCAATTGAAATCACTCTCAATAATATTGGCATTGGCTTTTATTAAATCTTGGTTTGAATTCATTTTATAATATCAGAAATGACTTTAGATTTGTTAGACATCGATTTCGTTTACCTTGGCATTTTTTAATTGATCTTCCAATGAATTTAATTTTTGAGAATATTGGCGGATGTAATCAGTCTGATTGGATTTATCTGTTATTGTCATGGCATTTTTAATTGCAACACCCATATTATCAGTATCAGATTTAATATCTGAAATTGTAGTTCTTATTCGATTATAATCATCCAATCTTTTTTGCCTATTCACTTCTCTAACGAACCACTGATCTTTTTTTCTTGCCTCCAGTTTATCAATTTTTATAGATAAATCATCAAACATGGCTTTTGATTCTTCAGGGATTTTATCCATAACATCTTGCGCCAAAGAATACTTTTCTTCCAAATCCGATTGCTCAACAATTGTTTTGCTATTTAAATAAGTATCTATTTTATTAATTTGTGAAGCAACACTTGGTTTTTTAGGTATTGAATCTGATAGCGCTTCCAACTTTGATAATGAATCACTTTCTTTATCCTTAAATGGATTTGCTAAGTTTTCTTTACCTGCAAAAAAACCAGTGGATACTCCATCTTGTCTTGTAATAGTGTTTTCATTTCCAACTCCAATTATACCCGTTTTGGTTCCCTTTCCAATATCCCATTCCGCAATTTCAATTTCGTATAGTTTCCGTTGAAAAATCATCAATGCGGAGGCTTTTATCCCTGCCTTGACTTGTGCTTTAGCTGCAGCTTCTAAATTATATTTACCTGTAACATTTGAAAAATCAAATCCTTTTCCTTCTGCAATTTTCTTAGCGGTCGAATTCAACTCCACTGTTGCCGTTGCAGATACATCAGCTCCGGCAGACACATATGCATCTATTTGTGCAATATTAGGAATACCAGCACCTACAAGAGCTGAAATTGCAAAACCTAAATTTCCCTTTACACTTGAAGTACCAGTAAAATCAAATCCGGTGGATGGATTATAAACCATATTGCCACCAACAGATACCTCTATTCCACCTTTAAATTCAAGTCCAAATCCGGCGTGTGCACCTGGTCCAATAGGGAATGAAAAATCAATTTTATATGGCCAAATACCACCAGGTAAAAAATCTGCAGGCATATTTTGAGGTGTTTTCGCACTTATCGCCAATGTTGCTTTCGTAAATTCTAAAGGTTTACGTTCAACATAATTTAAAAGTATCGAGGCATTTCCTTCAGCTTTTAAATTGCCATTAAAAGTATTGGCTTTAATTGCACCATCATTGAAAAATAGTTGATAATTGTCTTTTTTTCCTTTCCAAACTACAGAAGGTGCGGTAACATCAAAAATTTCAAAGGCAGAAAAATCCCCCAAACTACCCAACGATAACTCTTCCCAATCAAATCCATTATCTTTTGAATAGGTAATTTCCTTACCTTCAATTTCAATATTCAAATTTGGCAAAGGATTAAATTCCGGTTTTAAATTTAATTTTGCGGCATGAATCAATAATTTACCCTTTGAATATTCAATTCCGGATGAGTCTAAATGAATCATTCCGTTGATGATGTCAACATTCAAACTCCCATTTGTAATCTCAGTATTCCATTCATTATCTTTCTGAGTAACGGTCACATCACCAGAAGCTTTTACTTCTCCGATAGCTTTATCTCCAAAGTCAAATTTCAATCCACCTTTAAAAGATTTTTCGTAATTATCCTTTTTGCCTTTAATGGTAGCTCCAGGATTTTCAACTACGACTGCATCATTTCCAATTGAAATATTTCCAGTGTAATTTAATGTAGCAGTTCCCCAATCCATGCCTTCCTTGGATAACGTGACATCATTAATATTGCCTTCTATAAGTTTATCACCGTACTTTAAAGAGGCAGCAGCAGATGCAGCGGTTAAAACACCATCTTTATAATTTGCTCCATTTATTTCAAACGTTATAATTTTATCAATATCTCCTGAAATTTTACAATCAGATATTTCTATCCCCCATTGCTGAGTCGCGGTGCTGTATTTCCCTTTTACACTGCCAGAAGATTCAATTTTTACTCTTTCGCCAACTGAAACGTCTAAAATACCACTTGCCGATATTTCATATCCACCTTCAGCTTTTATTACCTCTAATTTTGGTTCTTTCACACCTATTCCTTCGTGGATTTGTATGGCGTCATTATAAGTAATTGAAGCAGATTCAAAAGAAACTTCAGTAAGTGAAATTAGCAAATTTTTCACTTCTCCTTTTACTTCTTTATCACCGCCGAAAGTGACAATAATTTCTGCTTTTTCAATTTGAAATTGGTTTGCTAAGGCTGATGTAATATCAATATTTTGAGCTTCTACACGGATGTTTTTATTTAGATTATATGCAAAGCTCACAGAACCCATGTTCGCCTTGATTTTATCTAAAACTTGGATCTTCTTTTTGTCATTTTCGTTTGTGCTATTTGCGATTTTTGCTTTAAACTCATCTACCTTAGTATTTAATTCTGTTGTTGATTTCACAATATTAAACAAGGCTCCCAAATTGGTTACCTGACCAGAAGATATAGCCAAATGATATTCGAATTTCTTTTCAATTTCCTCAAATTCAGTATCATTAAATGAAAATGCTGACTTCATTTTTTCGGCAAAAGTCAGTTTGTTTTTCATTGAAACAATTTCAAACTCTTTTGATGAGGCAATTTCATCATCTTTTTTATCGCCTGTTTTACTTACTTCTTTCGAACTTTTTGCTGAAGTTTCCCTTTTTAACCCTTCAACGATTTTTTGAATTGAGTCATGTTTTTTCTTGTCATTTTCATTGGAAGGATCATCATGTTTAGCAAGCCATTGAGTACCCAATCTTAATACATCCTCTTTGATTTTATCTTTTTGCGCTGGTTTTAAATCTGGGTTCCCTAATTCATCAATTTTCTTCTCTAATTGTATAAAAGTCGAATGGCTTCCAAAAAACGATTTCACATTAGAAAAAAATGAACTTTTACCCTCTAACGCAACAATGTTTTGTGTGACTTTAACTCCACCCTTTTCTCCTGATATATCCTTTTCAAGCGTACCCGAAATATCTAATTCCTTGTTACCGGTTTTGTCATTTCCAACTTGAACTTTACCTAAATTAAATTTTATTGTATTTAAAACAGATGCTTTATGAATATCGTTTTCATCCTTACTTTTTGTTAGATTGAATAATAACTTATCAATTTCTCCATGCAAACTCAAAGCCTCGTTTTTAATTTTTACTAAAATATCAGGAGACTCTATTTTTTCAGATGATAATTGTAAATATTTTTTGTATTGAATTTGGATTTTAGAAAACTCACTTTCATTGCCCGAGATTGCCGATTTGATTTTTTCACCAACAGTAATTTTGTCAGACATTGAAATAATTTCGAGGGACTTAGAACTATCTTTAGAACTTAATCCTTTTACAATTGCTTCAATTGACTTTCTTTTTTTTTCTTCATCTGCTGATTTTGGAACTTGATGTTTTCCTAACCAAGTATTGCCCAATTCTAAAACAGTCTTTTTAATTTGCGCTTTTTCCTCAGGTGTTTTGGCGAGGTTTAATTCGTCAATTTTCTTTTGTAATTGAATAAAAGTTGAATCCTTTCCAAACAATGAAAAAACCTTGGAACCGAAACTTCGTTCCCCTTCTAAAACAGATACATTTTGTTTGACATCGATTAATGGTTCTTCACCTATAACAGATTTAACAGCACTCTGTCCTTTTTCCTTAATTGCACTCCCAATTGAAGATTGTTCTTTCACTTTAGCCGGAGCAGGCCCATCAAGCATAGCATCGTCATGTCGACTTTGATTGTCAACTTGCCTATCTTCGCTTTGGTGCTGAAAGTCTTCCGGTTCCATTACAATTACCTGTTTGAATAAAATTGGCCCATTTTGGACAATTCCTTTTTAACCGCAGATTCAACATCATCTGTCTTAATTACTTCAGCATTGTTCATTACCATTTGTATTAAGCATGTTCGGATAACATTGCAAATAATTCCACCCGTTAATTCAAATTGACTAGCTAGCTTCTTGTAATCAATATCCAATTGAATTCCTTCATGCCCATTATTAAAAGAATTCCTCCACAATTTTTCTCTTAAATCTTGCTCTGGTTGAGGGAAATGGATATAATTTTGGAATCTCCTTAAAAATGCATCATCCATTTGAGATTTTAAATTTGTTGCAATAATTACGATACCTGGATAATCTTCTATTCTCTGTAAAAGATATCCTACTTCTTGATTGGCATATTTATCATTTACGGAACCACCTGTGGTTCGTTTGCCAAATAAAGATTCCGCCTCATCAAAAAACAATATCCAATTTTTATTTTCAGCCTGTTTGAATAAATTCTCCAAGTTTTTCGCTGTTTCACCAATATATTTTGAAACAATTTTTGTGATGTCGATGCGATAAACATCGATTCCTAATTGTTGACCTAATAAAGCTGCGGTTAGGCTTTTCCCTGTTCCTGAGGGACCAAAAAACACAGTTCTAAAACCTGGTTTCACTACCTTATCATAACCCCAATCGATTCTTATTTTTTCTTCATTGTGATACCAAGCTATAATTTCATTTAAATCGTTTAAGGTGTTATCGGTCAATACCAAATCTTTCCACCTAGAATTTGTTGTTAATAATTTGGCTGGGAAATCCAATGAGAAATTTGGCTTGCTAATTTCTCCAGTTAAAATTAGTTGAATGTAATCTTGATTTAATGAAAATGTTTTATTCCAGATATTCTTTTGTTCAATTGTATCATTTAATTGAAGGACAAAAAAACGGAATAGACTGGAATTGCTGCTAAATAAATTATAGCATGCCACACGCTCCTCAATTGAATGATCGGTAAACAAAAAACATATCAATTCTAAGTTTGGAGAAAATTCTGTTTGATTTGATAAAAAACCACCAATTTGGGTTCTATTTGGATATTTCACTTTCAAATCAACCACAGAATCAAAAATCTGATTATAAAAAAAGTGAGCAAACGCAACCGTAAAAACCCCTCTTTCTAAATAATCAAACTCATAATGATTAATGATTTTGGAGTACAAATCGTCCCTATGTGATAAATCATCAAAAGGAACTACTTCAAATTGATCGGAATTGTCTTGAAATAATTGCACTCGTTGTGCAATAATTTTCTCTAACCATTTCAATTCTAAAGTAATTGTATTTATTGTGTCTCCATTGAACATAAACCTCAAAAATATACAAATAAATCAACTTATTAAAACTTCAAAACAAAAAACTAAGTATTTTCAATTATAATGAAAGCAAAAATATTAGATAATCTTCATTTTTTTTATTAG
The DNA here is from genome assembly GCA_947487175.1 of Flavobacteriales bacterium. GTDB lineage: Bacteria > Bacteroidota > Bacteroidia > NS11-12g > UBA955 > VMCP01. Next base: position 6,645 of record CANKVM010000008.1, read on the forward strand.
GTTTGCGAATATGAATCCAGATGTTTTATTCAGAAGACTAGAGCAAAGAACAGAAAGAGAACTTTATCGAAAGAGTTTTAAAGCTGCTTCTGAGAGCCAAGATTCATTATTTAAAAAATTCGAAAATAAGAAAAAAGAACAATTTAAAGCTGGTTTTGCGCGTGAAGTAAAATGGTTTTTCGCTTCTTTACTTTTGGCGCCGTTAATGGGATTTGTTTTTTATTACCTATTTGCAAATATCATCAAAGACTCGATGATTGATTTGGCAAAATATTTCGGTGGTGTTGAAACTTTATACTTCGTTATTGTATTCATTTCTTTAATTGGAATTTATATTTCTCGACTCATTGTTTGGGCATTAAAAAGGTAAATTATGATTTTTCAAATCCTTAACGCTATTGAAAAGGAACTAAATTCCCAAGTTAAATATGCTTTTGGAATTTCTGAAGATGTAATTATTTTTTCAAATATTGTTGATCAAAGTGGCAACAAAGCATTACAACAAGATAATATTGTTCATTTTACACTTTTAAGAATTGAAGAAGATAAAACGCTCAATAAAGTTGGTGGGTGGCCGGGTAATTTTGGCAGAAATACACCTACCCTAATTAATTTATATATCGTATTCGCTGCTTCTCACTCGGGGAAACAATATCCAGATGGCGTGAATTTAATTTCATGGATACTACAATATTTAATATCAAATAACAAATTTACACATACCGAACTTCCGAATTTACCCAGTGATGTAGACTCAATTACATTTGAATTACAAAATTTAGACATCAGAGATGTAAGTAACTTGTGGGGAAGTGTAGGTTCAAAGATGTTGCCGCATATTTGCTATAAAATTGGTTTGATTCCGTTTTATAAAGATGGCAATTTCAATGTTGGTGGTAACTTGATTAAAGGAATAGGAAAAAATTTAGATAATTTATGAGATTCTGCGATTGGTTAACCATTGAAAGTCGTCATCCCTATTTCAAATCTCAAAAAATGGATTGTCTGGGAATTTTCCCCAGTGAAAAAACACAATTATGGTTAAAAAACCACAGGCATAATTGGAAATTCACTGAAAATTCACTGAAACTATCATTTTCAATATCCCCAATAAATGAAAACATTCCTGAAATTGAACCTTTAAATGAACCATGTGAGTTAGAATTTTATTTAGGTATTAATGATTTAAGTTTTCAGCAGTTTACTGAAATCAATGATTTGCCTATTTTTTATCATCAACATCATTTCAATTTGGATTTAGATAATGATGTCGAATTCCCTCAAACAATTCATTTAAATGAAGGGGAAATTAAAAAATCTGATAAATTGATTTCATTACCTACCGGCTTTCATAAATTTGGAAATTTAAAAGTCAGTTTCAATAATATTAATGAATTTCTGGGCAATTGCATCAATGGAAATTCACCCAAAATGCTAATTCAGGCTGTTGATAAAGGCTATTCTTTGTTTTATGCTATCAAAAACAATATCAAAAACAAAAAAGCACCAAATTTAATAGAGGAAGAAAACAACAAAGCAACCTTTTCCATAGAAAATGTGGATAACTCTGAATTTATTTATTTTAAATCAGATGAAACCGTAAAGCTTAGCGAATTAAATAGCTTTGAGTCTTATTGCTATTGGGTTTCTGCTAAAGAAAACAAAACAAGATTAAAGGTAAAAACACCCAATTTTTCAATCCGAGACTTGGGAAAATCACCAAGTTATCCACAATTACCTGCGCTAGTTAGAGAAATCAAACTTTAATTCAATAGTTTTGCCAATACTCGTTTAAAAAATTAATTTATGGCAAATTACAAAACACCGGGGGTTTATGTAGAAGAGATTTCGACATTACCACCATCCGTAGGGCAGGTACCAACTGCTGTTCCAGCGTTCGTTGGATACACGGCTAAGGCAATCAAAGGCGGTGCAAGCATTAAAAACAATGCAGTACACGTTTCATCTATGCTAGATTACATCGATCATTTTGGTGGCGGTTACGTTCCAAAAGAAATCAATGTAGAACTAGATTCTTCACTTCAAGTTACTGGAGTTAATGCAGACAAGAACTATTACTTGTATGATTCTGTTCGTTTGTTCTTCGCTAATGGCGGAGGAGAATGCTACATTATTTCTGTAGGTTCTTACAATGACGACATTGAATTCGAAGCGCTAGAAACTGGCTTAAACGCATGCAGAAGAGAAAATCAACCAACTATTTTGGTTTGTCCTGATGCAGTATTATTACCTAAATCTGATCAGTGCTACAGTCTTCAACAAGCTATGTTGATGCAATGTGCTGAAATGCAAGATAGGGTTGCTATTTTAGATGTTTATGAAGGTTATATCCACAGATCTGATAAAGATGTTGTGTTAAACTTCAGAAACGGTGTTGGTGTAAATAACCTTAAATATGGTGGTGCTTACTACCCTTGGATTTTCAATTCTTTGCCTCATAAATATGAGCATGAGAGTTTAAAAATCAAAGTTGGTGAAGAAGACAAAACTTTAGAAGAAATTTGTTCTCACCCATTGTCATTGAAAAACTTGAACATGTCTGTTAAAGATTTAGCAAACATTAAAGATTTTTCTCGTAAAGATTACAAAACAAGTTTAACTAATTTGTTAGACAACATTAGCGGCGATGCTGCTGATATCAATGGAGGTGCAGGTTTCATCGCATCTTCAATGAAAGAAATTTATGATTTTGCAAGTGGAAACTTCAATTCTGCTCCTATTGCAAATGAAATGAGTGTTAAAGTAAACGCAAGCTCTAAATTCTCTGCATTGTTGAAAAACTTTGCTGCTGCAGATGCAGCTATGGATTCAGGTGCATATACTGCAGGTAATTTCCCAACATTAGATTTAGGTGATCCTATCGCGAATGCCGCAATTGCTAACCAAGAAAATGCGGATACCAAAACAAAAATGAGCAAAGATGCTATTTACAAATTCGGTGTAGATCTTAGCAATATTGTTTCTAGCATTGTAGAAGACGCTGAGTCTATTAAAGACAACTTGGCTAAAATTGCTTTTGACAATAACCCATTATTACAAAACATTGTAAACGAAACTTTGAAAGAACTTGCAAAAGTTCCTGCTTCAGGTGCAATTTCTGGTGTATTTGCAATGGTTGATAATCAAAGAGGTGTATGGAAAGCTCCTGCTAACGTTAGTTTATCATCTGTTTCTCGTCCAGTAATCAAAATTGACGATGCTCAACAAGAAGATCTTAACGTTGATGTAATTAGCGGAAAAAGTGTAAATGCAATCAGAAGCTTTACAGGTAAAGGTACTTTGGTATGGGGTGCTCGCACACTTGCTGGTAATGATAATGAGTGGCGCTATATTTCTGTACGTCGTTTCTTTAACATGGTTGAAGAAAGTGTACGTAACGCAACTGGATGGGCTGTATTTGAACCAAACGATGCTTCAACTTGGATTCGCGTAAAAGCAATGATCGAAAATTATTTAAATAATTTATGGAAAGCTGGCGCAATGGCTGGTGCTTCAAGTGATCAAGCTTACTTTGTGAATGTTGGATTAGGCACTACAATGTCTGCAGTTGACATTCTTGAAGGTAGAATGAACATTGAAATCGGCATGGCAGTAGTAAGACCAGCTGAGTTTATTGTTTTGAAATTCTCTCACAAATTACAAGAATCATAAGTTTAATTAATTGTTTAACTAATTTTTAAAAAAAAAACATAAAATCATATGGCGAATCCAGATTATCCACTACCAAGGTTTCACTTTAGAGTGACTTTCGATAGTACTGTTATCAATTGTAATGAAGTAACAGGATTAAACACCACCCTTGATGTAATTGAATACAGAGATGGTGCGAGTGTTGAATTTAGCACAACAAAAATGTCAGGCTTACGTAAATTCGGTGATATTGTAGTTAAAAAAGGTGTTTTCCAAGACCATACTGAATATTGGGATTGGTATAATGCTGTTCAAATGAATGATCCAGTTCGTAAAACAATTACGATTGAACTTTTAGATGAGCAACATGCTGCAATTATGACATGGGTATTGAAAAATGCTTGGCCTTCTAAAGTTGAAAACCCAGATTTGAAATCTGACGCAAGTGAAGTAGCTGTAGAAACAATTACTATTGTTCACGAAGGCTTATCATTAGCTTAATTAAATTGAATATGTCTAATTTTAATTGATCGGATGTTATTTTCTAGCGACGACCAACCATCATTAGGCTACCATTTTAGAGTGGACTTTATTTTCCCCTTACCTAACCGGACCATTGAAACCAAATTTAGAGAGGTTTCAGGGATGGATAGGACTATCGTTATGGAAACGGATAGTATAGGAGAAAATAAAGTCCCTTTTTTTGCTCCCGTATCTGTTAAATATGGTACGCTTAGCCTAAAAAGAGGTATGCTTCCAGGTTCATATTTAATTGATTGGGTGAACCTAAGTATCATTACGCAACGAAGAATTCCAATCCCTGTTGTTGTGAGTACACTAGACCATAACCACATGCCCTTATACTGTTGGGTGTTTTTTAATGTTTATCCAACAAAATTCGCTACAAGTGGATTACATGCACAAGAAGCTGGTATTTTAGTTGAAGAAATTGAATTACAATATTCATCGTTTATGCCAATTAGAGTTCAAGGTGGTTTACTCGAAGCCGCTGTTAGTCAATTTTTGTAAGTTTGTTTTCATGGCAGAAATAAAAAAACTTACAATTAGAGGATCTGTGGACCAAAAAAATGCAGATAAAAATGCAGATTCTGGTGATGTTATAAACCAAGAATCAATTGATTTAATATTAGAAGAATTTAAACAATCGCTAATGGATGATATAGATAAAAAAATCCAACAAGCCATAAAAAAAATCAATAAACGTTAACTATGCCTGATTTACTGACTACGTTCAATAAATTCCAAATAAAAGCATACAAAGATATAAGTTGTACGCAATCAGTTATTCCTAAAATAAAACCGATGTTGGCGTTTGATTTTAGCAAGTTGATGTATAAATTTCCATTCAACCCAAGTACACTTAAAATCAAAACCGCCCACAATTTTAATTTAACTCAACCAACGGGTTTTACAGGAATTAATCCGAAATTTATAAGCATAAAACCCAAACTTCTTATTGTTGAATTGGTTATTGATCCTGCAGCTGAACCCGTTTATATGTTTTCACTTTCAGCGGGATTACCGTCTGCTGAAACTTTACTCAGCTTAAGCGAGCGAATCGCGATTTTTGAAGATATAGTAGGTTATGAATCTTCAACACATAGGCCTCATTATTTGCAAATAGAATGGGGAGATAGCCTGAGTATGAAAGCTACAGTTAAAGAATATCAAATTGTTTATGGTAGATTCAATGATAAAGGAGAGCCTACCAGAGCAACAATTCAAACTCAGTTTTTAGAAGTTATTTCGGCAACAGCGATGTTGGCTGAACAAAGCAGACAATCTCCTGATGTTTCTCACCAAATTGAAATCAAAGAAGGTGATACAATTATGAGTCTTTGCCAAGAAATCTATGGAGATTCTAAATATTACATAGAAGTAGCCCGAATAAACGGACTAAAATCAATAAGGAATCTAAAACTAGGTTCTCTTTTATATTTCCCACCCTTAAAATAATTTATTATGGCCTTATTAATGTATGATAATGAAACTGTAACCATAGAATTTACAGTGAATGGTGCTGCATCTAAATTATCTCCCCATGTTTATGAAATAAATGTTGAAAAATCCATAAATAAAATATGTCGTGCAACAATAAAAATCCTTGATGGTGATGTTGCACTACAAAAATTTGATCTAATAGAAGCAAATGCAGTTAATATTGGAGACCCAATTGTAATAAAAATTGGAGGTACACCAACTAGTGTTGCCGCAGTTTTTACTGGAATAATTACCGGTATTGCAACTGAAATTAGTCTAAATAGTAGTTTTGTTATTATTCACTGTGCCGACAAAGCCGTGGGTATGACAAAAGGTAGAAACACTCAAATCTTCCTTAAGAAAAAAGATGATGCTATTCTGAAAGCGCTTATTGGTAATTATTCTGGAGTTACCGCAACTACCGATACTTGTACCATTGAACATGAAAAACTCATACAGTACGGTGTTAGTGATTGGGATTTTTTATTAATGCGCGCTCAAGCAAATGGATTTTTAGTAGCAAATTTTGATAATAAAGTTATTGTTAAAAAACCTGTTTTAACTACTGCTGCTGCTTTCACGTATTCTTATGGTACAGATATTCTTGCCTTTGAAAGTTTGGCAACAGGAGAGCCTGCAATTAAAAGCATGTCTGTTCAACACTGGGATTATACCACCGGAAATATAAAAGTTGGAGCAAGCGATACTACCGATATGCCTCCTTTACCCACCATTACTACAGCAACAAAAATCAAAGACATGGCTGCACCCAAAAAGGCAGTTGGCGTTTATACCGCCGGAAATCATGTTGCTGATTCTTTAAAAGGCTTGGTAAATGGCAAAGTTGTCAGATCGCTATTGGCCAGTTATACCGGTTATGTTACAGTTTTAGGCGAAGCTAAAGTTTTATTAGGAGATATCATTGAAATAAAAGGAATGGGCAAAATGAGTGGTAAATTTTACTGTTCAAGAATAACGCATGATTTTAGAGAAGGTATGTTTACAAGTACTTTGCACTTTGGTATTAATGAAAAATCAATTTGGGAAGAACTTCATTCCGTAAATAATGAAACTTTGGGTGGTACAAATAGCCCAATAATGGGGATTCACTTAGGCAAAGTAACAAAGCTTGATGGAGATCCAAATACCCAACTTAGAATTCAAATACTTTTAGCAAATTTTGGAACTGATGCGCTCGTTTGGGCTAGATTAACTTTCCCAGATGCCGGAAAAGGTAGGGGTATTTTCTTTGTTCCTGAAAAAGATGATGAAGTTGTTGTCTCTTTTTTAGATGGAGACCCTTCCCAACCAATTATTCTTGGAACTTTATACAATAAAACCAATACGCCGCCTGAAACTTGGAAGGCTGAAAATAATATTCGTAAGATAGTTTCAAAAAATAAAGTAACGATTGCATTTGATGATGAGAAAAAGAATCTAACATTGTCTACCCCAGGCGGAAATTCTATTTTGATGGATGATGCAAAAGGCATTACAATTAAAGATGCGAATGGAAATAGCATTGTGCTAGCTGCCGCAGGTATTACAATAAAGAGTGCAAAAGATGCAACCGTACAAGCTGCAAAAAATTTAACTTTAAAAGCAGATGCTGGACCTGTAGCAATAACAGGACTAGAAGTAAAAGCTGAGGCCAAAACAGCACTAAAACTAGCAGGCAAGGCTACCGCCGAAATTTCTGCTTCAGGTATCCTTACTGTTAAGGGTGCACTAGTGAAAATTAATTAATTTTTTATTTGAAATAAAAGTTATGTGATTTTCAAACTTTACTATTATTTTCGCAATATGCCTCCAGCGTCTAGAGTTACCGACCTTCATATTTGCCCCATGCAAACCATGGTTGGGCCTGTTCCAGTGCCTCATGTTGGTGGTCCAATTATAGGTCCAGGAGCTAGTACAGTATTAATTGGAGGCTTACCCGCTGCTCTTATGGGAGACAATTGCGTTTGCGTAGGTCCTCCAGATAAAATAATGAAAGGATCGGCTACGGTTTTAATAAAAGGAAAACCAGCAGCACGTATGGGTGACACATGTCAACATGGTGGCACAGTCATGAGCTTATGTCCAACAGTTTTAATAGGCGGATGAGTTCATCAAAAAATAAAGATGAATTTTTAGGAATTGGTATTAAATTTCCATTCCGAATCAATGCATCTACGGGAAAGACTGCCCTAATAAATGGCACCGAGCTTATAGAGCAGAACATCCACTTGCTTTTATCTACGCGACCAGGTGAAAGAATTTATCACCGCAATTTTGGAATTGATTTAACCCCACTCCTATTTGAGATTCCAAATGCTGCTACGCTCAAAACTATTGAAGAAAATATTATTAGTGGTTTAACTCAATTTCAACCTATGATTGTAACAGAATCAGTCGATTTTGAAATAATTGCAGAAGAAGGGATGATTAAAATCCATATCCATTTTATGATTCGTTCTACCAACTCCCGTGGAAATTATGTTTATCCTTTTTACCTAAAAGAAGCTAATCAATTCTAAATTGAAGTGGGATAGAAATCATAATCGTCAAATTGGATTAAGTAAAAATTCATCACAAGTTAAAGATTTAGCATCGCTAAGTCGGGTAACTCATCGAAACGATATTTTCTCTGCAATTCTTCAAATTTCTAGAAACATCCAATATTATGATGCTCATTCAAGCACGGATGGAAGTTTGAATCGTTTTTTCAGCAGTAGCTTGCCACTCGTATTGGGGCACATTATAGGCCAATCAATTACCGATAATATTAAAGATTTGAGGGACATTTCCCTCCAATTAAAAAAGCAATGGTTGGAGGGTGGGAATCCATTACGCAGACACAAAGCTGAAATAACAAATTTAATAATATGGCATTTACAAAGTTTGGAAATGTTAAAGAATGCCGCATTTTCAGAACAAGTGCTTATTGCCGACATTATCCCATCATTTAATGAAACTGCCAATTATTTCGAAGGTGTTGTAAACCGTTTCCATTCTGGTGATTTAATTACCCAATATCGCAAAATAAAATCCTTACTCTTGGCTTCCATGTCAATGCCATTTACTGGTGAAGACTTCGTTTTTGAAACATGGAATGATAAATACAAATCATTAATCACGGATATAGACAATATAGAACTCAATTGGAAAATAACCCAAGCAGAATGTTCTGTAGTTTTAAATACGATGATTAATCAACAAAAAATTGATCCTATTTCATCTTTGTCATTTGTTCTTGGCGATTTATTAGAACAAGTGTCTAATAAAAATACAGATAATTTAAACAACGCGGTATCCTCCTATTTTTTGAATGAAATTGCCAGAATTGCACCACTTGAGGTTGTACCAGAGTCGTTTTATGCAAAATATCAATGGAATGAGAATTCCGATACAAAAACCATTATTGATGGAACAGTATACAAGGCATTAACGAATCCTGAACAAGAGATTTACTTAACGAATACAGACAATGTTCCATTAAATGATCAGTTGATTCTTCAACAAAAGAAAGTGCAATTCAGTACATCAACTCAAAATATCACAAATACAAATAATGTTTCTTTAGATATTTCTTATCCAAGTAAATTCAAATTGGAAAGATTATTAGCTGAAGGAAACCAACAATTTTCACCTTTTTATTTTCAAGTAAAAAGTTCATTATTGGGTATTGAGGGAAATGTGGTTAAGTGGAAAATTGGTTTCACATTTCAAGAATTATCAACAGTTCAACATATTCAAAGTATATTCGAAAATCAACCTGATATAAAAAGAGGATTTAAAGAAAATACAAATCAAGAGATTCTAAACTATTGGTTAGGAGATGCATTGGGAATTGAATATTTCGGAATAGAAAGCCCAGAAATCCCTATTCCATTTCAAAAAAGCAGGACAAACCTAGAGGTGTCATATACTGAAAACATTGGCTACCATTGTTCATGGACAGTTATTTTAGACACCGATGACGCCAAGCCAATGGTTGATGAAAAGGGCTTTGTATTACTTAGGTTTAAAATATTAAATGATTATCAATACATTTATCATTTCTTTTCACATAACTCCCCTATTAATTGCAAAATTGAAGCGAGTGTAATTGACTTACATAATGTTGAAATTTATAATGATTATGGAAAATTAGATACAAGCACCCCTTTTAATTTATTTGGAATAAAACCAGAAATTGGCTCTAAATTTTATATTGGTCACCCATTGTTATTTTCAAATTCCCTCACAAATCTTAAAATAAATTGGCAGTGGTTTGGTTTACCTGATTCAATAAAAGGATTGGTAGATAATTATGATGGTTATGATTTAATCGAAAACAATACTGATTTTATGGTTTCCGTTTCGGCACTTCAATCAGGTACATGGTTTCCCGAAAACGACAAACAAATCATTTCACTATTTGTTGACTCAAGTGACTCAGATGAGGAATTCAAACCTGTATCAAATATTAGAAGGATCAATGAAATAGACCTAGCGCGTTTAAATCTACAAAAGACCCAAAAAACTTACGAGCCATTAAAAGAGCCGAATAAATCAAAATATGGGTTCATGTGCCTTGAATTATTAAGTCCTACTGGGGCTTTTGGGCATAACAAATACAACGACTTCCTTCAGAAAAAATTAAACACAACTAAGTCTAAAGAAAATTTAAACGAACCCTATACCCCTCTAATTGGAAATATCACCTTAGAAGCAGTTTTGACTGAAGAAATTCCTCAAACCCAATTAAAATCTAGAGTTCAAATATTTGGAATAGACAATTACCTACTCGATATCCCTTCAATTCCATCAAATCATTTGATGCCTGCAGATAATTACAAATGTGCAATTTATCTACAATTTGATAAACTACCGGATGGAATGGCAAGTTTGTTTTTTAAATTACCGGAAAGTGCGAATGGGAATTTAGTAATTGGGCAAAAACAGTGGTATCAATTATTGAAAAATAAATGGCATATGTTGTCATCTGAACAACTTGTTAAAGATGAAACCTTACATTTTGAAACATCCGGATTAATTCTATTGAATCAACTTCATGAAAACAAAAATTTAACCGATCCAATTTGGTTAAAAGTTTGCTCTTTTCAAGATGAATCCCTCAATAGAATATCAGAAATTGACACGCAAATAATGCATTTATTTGTAAATGATACACGTCAACTTACCGAAGTTACCCTTATTGAAAATATTCAAATTCCAGAGGAATTAATTGAAGTATTAACTGTGATTTCTCCAATAATTCCGAAGAAAATCCGCCCAATTCCGAGTTTAGGTTTTAAGTCAGGAATATTTTCATTTCAATTCAAAACTCAAAATAGAATTTCAGATTTACAAGATTTAAGACAATTTATTTTAATTAAATTTCCTAAAATTCAAGATGTATTATTAATTACTAATAAAGATCAAAATGAATTCATCAAAGCTGGTTTAGTAAGGGTAATTTTAATTCCAACATCTGAGAAAGAATCGTTGTTTGAGGGAAATTGGCCAAAATTCTCCTCCCAAGAACTCAAAACTGTACAACTTTTTCTTGAAGAAAATAGTCCTATGGGATCCAGCTTTCTGATTGAAAATCCAGTATTTGAAGAGCTTATTATAAAGTGCAATATTGTTGTAAAAGCTGGATTTGACAAAAATGAAGCAAGAAAATTAATCAACCAAGCAATTCTTCAAGGCTTCTTGAATATTACAGGAATTGTTGATAGTGGATTTAGTTTTGGCACATCCATTTACAGTTCAAAACTATTATCGTTGATTAAGGTATTGCCCTTCATTCAAAGCATCACAAATTTTGCCTGCTATACCAAATATGATGAAAATTTAAAACTTCCTGTTGAATTTAATAGTTTAAATTATTTGGTTGAGCCATCGGCAATTAATCATATATTGATTCCAAATACCAACCATTTATTTGACATTCGAGAAACAAATAAACATAATTCGGATGGTATTGGTGTTTCAAACATGACTTTAGGGACTGATTTTTTAGTTGAAAAATTACGTTCCAAACAATATAAAATGGGAATTGGAAATTTCAAAATTGGAATTAATTTACAAATTGACAAACCTGAAAGCACTGACAGTAGAGAAATCACAGATGTTTTCATTTGATTATTCATTTAATTACTCATTCATTTGCTTTAATTAGCCATAATTATAAATTTAAAATTCGCTACCGTATTAAAAATCATTTTTTTTTTGCGATTACAGTAAAAAAAACGCACATTTGTAGTTAAATTTACATAAATATGGGTTCACGTAGAAGATCAGAACTTAAAAACTATTTCATCAAAGGAAGAATTCCAAAAGAGGAAGACTTTCAAGATTTCATTGATTCAACTTTGAATCATGTTGATGATGCAATAGTTATCAATGAAGAGGATGGCTTAACGATTGAATCGAAAAATACCGGAGCCTTAATTACTTTCAAGCAGAATATTGATGATGCTGATGCGTTTTGGAGAATCGAATTAGAAGATGATGATAAGGGCGATAGTTATTTAAAATTTAAACATTCGCAAAACGAAAATGCTACTATTTCTTTAAATAAAGATGGTAAAGTTGGCGTTGGCGTTGAAAAACCATTACATACGCTGGATGTTAATGGAGTAATTGGTTCACACGGAAGAATAGGTTATTATAAATTTGGTGAAGTTCCTGCCGACGGGCAATGGCACAATGTAGTTGATAATTTATCTAGTTATTCGGCATTTGAGGTTATTTCTTCCTGTGGTGAAAAAGGTGCACATGCCATTACTCACGCAATTTGTGTTTGCACATATGGAAAAAGCAAAGATGGAATAACGCAAACTCAAAATTATTTTGGGCGTTCTAGAAATAGAATCGAATTTCGTTGGTTTGGAGAATATTTTAATTACGCATTACAAGTAAGAACAATGCGTCCATTTTCACGCGAAGCAAATATCAAATTCAATGTTTCTTTGTTATGGGAATAAAAAAAGATACAGATTTAGTACTGAATTTAACTGCTGAAGAAGTTAATTTGGTATTGGATGGTCTTGCGAATTTGCCCTATAAAAATGTATATCACGTTATTGACAAAATAAGAAGTCAAGTTATTTCTGAAACTCATCTAAAAAATCAAGAAACTTCTCGAAAAGTAAAATGAATGATGAGCTTGAAAAATATGCCATTGAAACAGATCAGGTAATTGACCCAGACTTTGATCTTGTAGCCCTGAGGGAAAAAGGCATTTCTTTCATTCAACAGTATAGTGGCACAGAATGGACGGATCACAATATTCACGATCCCGGAATTACCATACTCGAACAAATTTGTTTGGCAATTGCTGATATAACTTATCAAACTGAACAAGTTATTACCGCTTCTAACAATGCCGATACATTTGCCAATAGCCCGTATTTTAATGTAAGTCAAGCTAGAAATACAAATCCCCTTATTACTTTTAAGGATTTTACTGATAAAATTATTGAATTTGAGGGGATTTATAAAGTTTATTATATCCCTTCTATTTCACACCCTTGTATTAATGGCATATATGATATTATTGTTTTCTGTGATCAAGAAACAAATAAAAAAGACGCATTAGAACATATTCAATCAATTAAAAACTCTTGGAGACCATTGTGTTCAAAGTTTGAAGCAATTCACTTCCCTCCTCAAAAGAATATAGAAATCCAGCTTTCAATTGAAGTTACCGACACTGAAAATTTAAATGCTATTTTTGACCGATATCTGTACGTAATTAAAGAATTTTTAAAAGGCAAAAGCACTGGAAATAATTTTTTCAGACAACGCATTTTTGATGTTGCAACATTTTCTAAAAAAATATCACTCCAACTTCAATCGGCCGATTTGGTTTCAGCTTTAAATCAAGTTGAATTCACAAAAAACATAATTAACATATCAATAAAAGATCCAAACCAAGACTTTGTTTGGACCATGAACTTTGATACCCCTTACGAATTACTTTTAGACCCAACAAGTACAATATCGCTTTATAAGAATGGCAATTATTTAGGCAATTGGACAGCCTCAGAAATTAAAAAAAGAAGAAAAAAATCCAAGAGTTTTAATAATTCAACAATTAATGAGATTGGCAATAATGAATATCCTCAAAAGTTAACCGACTTTTATTCCCTTCAAAAAGGAATGCCAGAGATTTATGAATTAGAAAAAGATATTTTAAGCAAATTAAATAAATCTCACAGTTCGGCTTTACAACTTAAAGGTATACTATCTACCTACGATATTTTAATTGCTCAATTTATTTCACAATTAGAAAAAACCTTTCACATTTTAAATAACCGCAATACCAACCTCAATGACTTGGCGAAAGAAATGTTATCGGTTATTCCTGGAATTGAATGGGTTTGGATTGATTTTAATGAAAAATTTGAAGCCCTTAAGCCAAAAGAGAAACATTCTCGATTTGTTGCTTGGAAAAACTATCTTATAAATCAAAAACAAAATTTACACGAATTAGTAAATATTAGTACAAGAACTGAATCAGAAAGCATTGAAATAAGAATCAAAACTTACTTGTTTTTATTGCAATTAATGGGATTTGATTTAGAACTAATCACACCCAATTACGACCTATTAACCAATTTTGACAAGGCAAATTGGTTGGAAGAGATTTTACAGTTTTGGTTAACCAATCGATTAAATCGCATCCATGTTGAAGGAGAACCATTACAGGCTTTAACCCGAAGTTCCGAAATTGGTTACCGCGGTATAATTTCCAAAATATTAAATATAAAATTTGATACATTCGTATTTTCTCAAAGAATTCCGAAAATAGCCCACTGGATATATAGAGATTCTGGCACACCAATAAAAATAAATTCAAGTTTTCCTGAATTTATGTATTGGGGTAGAAATAATAAGGCCTATAAGTACAACGAAGAAAACGAGTTGATTTTAATTGGAGATAATAGTAAACAAATTGCAACAATTGGCGCAATGCTCAATGATGATGAATTGACAGATTTAACCAAAAAGATTGCAGATTTACACAATAATTCAGAAGGATTTGTTGTAATTGAACACACAGCCCTAACTCCAAATGTAGATGAAAATGTATTTGGTGTTATCATATCACTCGAATCTGATATACTTTTAAAATTCGAACCAAACTATTCAATATCTGATCTTTATGAAATACTTAACAATTTCGAAAAGAATATTGCCAATAAAGATTTTTCATTTGATGTAAAAAAAATAGCATCAAAGCAATACGTAAATATTCTTAAAACAGAAAATCTGTATTCCCAAATAGAATATTACTATCCGAGTGCAGAACAGGCTATCGAGGGACATCAAAAATTATCAAAAGAATTAGCAGTAGAGAACTTGGAATTTCAATTTTATGACAAAATGTTTTACCAATTCCAAGACCAATTTGACCCTTATAGCTTTACTATAAGTATATGTTTTCCAAATTGGCATGAAAAATTCCTAAATACCGCTGCAAAGGACCAAATTTTAAACTTATTAGACAGCATAACACCAGCTCATATTATAATAAAACCACATTGGTTAAATCCGAAACAATTCGCTACACTTATGTCACTTTATGAGGAATTCTCAAAATTAACTCAATACAGTACAAAAGCAAATTCTTTAAGAGGGCAATTGCTAGAAATACTAATGAACTCTCATGAAATCAACACTGAAAATTCATGAACTTGAAATCATTATCGATGGTGTCGATGAACAATGGTTAATTCAGAACAATAGCCACATAATTCAAGCAATACATAAGGCATTTGACCCTTATGATATGCATCAATTTCCAGACAATATTATCAATGAAATAGTCATTGATTTACCCAAAACTAGTTCGTTTAATGACTTTTTATTAGCCCTAACTAAACAAATTCAGAATCAAGTACTGCAAAAATATGCGCTATCTTCTAAACAAATAAATGAAATTAAAAACAGAGATTATATTTCATTAAATTGGAAAACTATCGATGATTTGGTATTAAAACTCAAAGAAAATTCAAATATTCATTCATCGCAATACAGTGATACTTTTTCTGAGCTTTTAGTTATAATATCAAATAACAATACTGTAATTTGGGATATTTTATATAAAATTGGCATTTCAAAATCTATAATAGACGCATTCATTAAATGGTCTAAATCAGAACAAATTCATCCTAAACAAATTTTACATTGGATTGGTTATTATTTTGAATTAAGTAAAAAAAATAATAATTTAAAATTAGATACTATTTTCCTTAATGTAATTTTAGAAACCCAATACAAAGGCAATAAATCCAATATAGCTTTCAATAAAATCAATTCGGAATTCATCGAAGTTCTATTAAAGTCAACAGACCCAATAAATAAAGAATTAGTTGAATATCTGAGCAATATTATGGATGCGAATTCTATTTTTGCGAATTATTTTAGCGATTTCAATGTAATTAAGAACCTAATTGATATACAATTTATAGAGAAAATAATTCAACTAAATCTAAATATACAATCTCAAAATTACAATAATAAGAAGAAAGAAATTATTCTATATTATAATTTAATACTCATAGCCAGTAGTATTGGCAAATCAAAATACGAGCAATTATTAAATTCGATAAATCTTGCATACATAAATGCATATAACGGACAATTAAATTATTTAAATATTCTTAAAATATTCAATGAACATTTTTCATCTACTGAATATAAAAAGATTAAAGAACTAATTGAGTTATTATTTCAAGAAACCTATTTAATTAATTATAATATAGACTTCGACAAAAATCTTAACCAAATAAAAACGAAGGTCGAATCATTTTTATTTGACAATTTCGAGTCTATTCAAACAGATAAATTAAATATTGACAAAAAATCAATACCTCTAAAAATTGACAATATTGTTCATCAAATAATTGATGTAGACTTTTTCGGGCAATGGCCGGATGAAATGAAACATTTGAAATCCAAATTAAAAACATATATCATTTCATTTTTAGAAACTGGCAAATTCATTCAAATATCTTTTGCTCCTGAAAGTGAAAATCTACAAATTATCATGACTGAAATTAATCGGATTTTATTAGAAATTCGAATAAAAACCAATATTAGCAGTCCCGAATTGATTACCAAATTATTGGCCCATAGTTCAACACTTAATTATCTATTTTTCAATTTAAGTAATTTGTTATTAAAGGAAATTACGCTTGATAAAGAATTAATCTTTGGCGCAAAAACAAATAACAACAGCAAAAAGGAGAAAAATAAAAATGCCGACATTTCAACCAATAACGATTTATTGAAAATATGGTCAGTCTTCATCTCTGAATTTGACTATTATAACAGTAGTAATATTCTTTTTAACGAGTTAAAACAAAAAATAAAAACTGAAAATCCGTTAAATATTCTAGCATTTTTAACAAAAAATACTTCGGCAAAATTTGCTCAAAATATTTTCAATATTTTAATTACCCTACAAAAAAACAACGATACAATTACCAAACCATTTATTTTATCGTATTTACTACAGTTTATTGAGCTTAACATTCAAAATAAAAATAGCGAAGCAATAAATTTTGAAACCTATATCGAAAACATAAAAAAATCAGAAGAACAACAAGTAATAAAGTCCCAACAAGTCAAAGAAAAAATAATCAATGAAACTATAAGTACAATTGAAGAAATCAAAGACATAATTCAACCTGAAAACATATCCGAATTATTTACAGAAGAAGAATTGAAATTATGGAATGGATTGATCAATATTATTGAAGAAAAATCAATAAACATCTTAAAACTTGCACAACAAATTAAATTATTTGAAGATACATTTAATATTCTGAATGAATTTTGGTTTGCAAACCTTGATTTAACAGTTGAATTCAATTTGGCTAAAAAATTCAATCATTTATTTGTTGATTTAGAAAGTATTTTCAATTCAAATAATTCAAGATTAGAAATAAATCAATATCCAAAACAAATTATTCAGAGCTTTGAACAAATTATTGAAGCCCTAAAATTAAATCCAATTTTTCTCTTTGAACTATTTATTTTCAAGCAGAATAAATTAAATATTGATAAAGAATCCAATTCCATTTTTAATGAATTTGATTTATCAAATGACAAATCAAATCCACTGAATAAACCCGACATAATAATTTATTTAAATCAATTATTAAATAAACAAATAAACAATTTCGATAAAGGTGCAACATCAATTTCAACTGAATATAAAAATTTAATTCAACAGGAATTTGAATATTTCAAATCACAAATAGAAACAGAAATAAATCTGGGGGTAGAATTATTTTTTGAAAACTTCAAAAATGACCCTTTGATTCAGAAAATATTCGAGGAAATAAATACCCTTGAATCTTTAAAAGAACAATTAAAAAGTTCAATAGTTAACGAAAAAATTCAATGGTATTTGTCATTGGCGATGATTAAAATATTTAAGCATTTTTTAAATACTTTAACTCAAAAATACAAGTTTCAGAATACAGATGAATTAAAATCTATCTTTTTTAGAGAAGAAAAAAACGCAAATGAAGCATTGAATGGTTTTGAGTTTGCAGAAGATATAATTAATAAGCAAACCGAATATATTTATAACTTAATTGGTATTCAAGCCAAGCAAATCAAGCTAAATCCAAACGCTTTTATTGAGAACCAATCAACACTTATAGAGCGAGAAGTAATGGATAGTTGGATGGTTCATATAAATCACCTGGAAATCCCTATTCACGACGACGTAAATTCGTTATTACAACAACTCATAGTGAATCTAGCTATTCAAGACAAAGAAATTGAACGAAATATTGAATTCGAAAGATATACATCGCATGAACAAAAAACAGAACTCGAAAGAAATAAAGATCTTGAACGTATTGATGAACTCGAACAAGATATAAAGCTTGAACGAAAAATAGAACTTGAACGTATTAACGAAATCGAACGAGATAAAACGCTTGAACAAAAAATAGAACTCGAAAGAAACAAAGAACTTGAACGAGAAACAGAGATTGAACGAAAAATAGAACTTGAACGTATTAACGAAATCGAACGAGATAAAACGCTCGAACCCAAAACAGCCCTCGAACGAGATAAAGAACTTGATAGCAACGAAATTCCAACAATCGAAAATAAAAATACTCAAGTTAATTATATTCAACTGGAATATATAAATAAGCAAAATATAGAAACATCAGACTATTTGGTATTATCACTCAGTGAGGTTTTTTCAATTATATATCCAAAATGGATATCGATTATTAATTCCTTAAATGTATCTGAAACAGAAACAAATAAAAACATCATTCTAAATTCAAATATCAACTGGATGGAACAATTAGTTTCATCGCCAATTTTGCTTCAGCTAACACAAAAACAGAGTTTGATATTCCAAAATTATTTAGATGAAATAGTAAAAATACAATCAGAAACATATACATTAAAAGAACACATTGTTTTTAAAAATGCATTTACAATGCTAATATATTTTATAGAGCAAACCGCAGAAATAAAACACATACTGGTAGCGAATCAAATAGAAAATATTCAAAAAAAGGCAACGGCAATTATCACAAACTTAAAAAGCACTTTGCACTTTCAAGAAACTTCTCTCACTCAAATATTAATCTCAAAATATACCAATTATAAAGAGATTGAGATTGCAAATGAATCAAAAATAATCATTCAAAACATATTTAAAGAAAAAGCCGAATCCAATGAAGAAAATATAAATAAAACTTGGGTTCCTAAAAATATTTGGTTTCAAACAGAACAAAAAATCCCCTTTCAATCAATATTCAATAATCGAGAATTTTGGAAAGTATTATTTTCGGAAAACAACAATGAAATTTATATAGAAAATACCGAAAATAATATTCAACCAATTTGGGATAAATCTGAAAATTACAAAATTTTAAATAAACATCCACAATCAAAAAAATGGATGGTTCAATTATCTAAAAATAAAGGTGAGGGGTTCATGGAGTTAGCCTCTAGCCTATCGTTCAATACAATTATTGAAGCACAAATAGAAAAATACAAATCAGCTGTAGTTTTCGAAACTAATATAGAAAAACTCATATCTGAACTAAAAATATTAATTCCAAATATTGGCATTTTAGATTTTTATCAATTCACAAAATTTCAATTAATCCAGATTCAATCGCCCCCTACAAAATTACAATTGGCTCAAATATTCTATTTATCATATATTTCTATTTCGAGCAATAAAACATTTACGGAAATTTCAAAATTCTCACAATTAATCATAAAAACATTAAATTTAAATGGCAATGAAACAAGTTTGTTGAATAAAATAATCAATGATAAATTACCCAATCAAAATGACCAGGTACTCAAAAAAAACGAATTAGCCTTAGTGGATTTCTCTATTAATAAAATATTCACAGACAGCCATATAAAAGAAATATCATTACACATAATTAAATATCCATTCATATCTGAATCTGAAATTATTGATCAACTAAATTTACTAATTTCTAGCAAAATAAAATCAACAAATACTGAAAGCATCTTAAATGAAATTTCAAAACAAATTTGGGAAGACATTAATAACCAAGGCAGTTCAATTATCTCAAATAAAAGATTTTACCATTTTCTAAATAAAACAATAAATAACTGGTTAACAAATAAACAAATTCACTGGACAGTTAAACGTGCTTTCATAAATATCGAACAATGGTTGACAGTATCAAAAACAGCCTTACTGAAAGCTGAGATGAGTGAAATTCAATATTTGCATCCAAGTTGGGGTATCTACGACGAAAAATACAAATCCGAAGTAAATTCGATTATTCATTCACCCGAACTATTCTTTTTAATTGAGACTGGGACTCCAAATAAAACCATTTTTGATAATGATATTTATACAAATAATGTTAAAATAGAAACTATTCAGAAGAAAGAATACCCATTAAAATCATCGTTAGAAACGAAAGACAAAACACTCCAATTAACTGAGCGAACAATTCTAAATGATTCTCGTTTAATGAACCAAGTAAATAGGCAGTCAAAACCCTTATCTGAAAATGCAATTCCAAAAAACGAAGTAATCATAGCCGAATTTAGAGAATGGCAGAGCACTTTAAATGAAAAACTAGCAATCACCAATAAGAAACTCATTGAAAATCAGCAAAACAATGAAGAATACAAATTAGAGCTACCCTATAAACCAAAAGATCCATCTATTTTAAATTGGGATGCAATTGGTAACTCAAATGAAATAGAAAAAGCACTGTTATCAATTTTACTTATTGAAGGAATCGAAATCAATCAATCAATTTTACCCAACAATGACATTATTTCCACGAATCAATTTTTAAGTTCAAAAGCAATCTTTAGGATACTCGGACATAGTTCAATTCCACTGCAATTTATAGGACTATTATATGAACAATTTTTTGGTTATTCAATGGGGCTACTTGAAGAAAATTGGATGAATTTCACATCGCCAAAAAATTCAAAATCACTTTCCCTTAAATTGAAAAATCTCAGAAATGAAAGTCCCTCAGAAAGATTGAACGAAAATGAAATAGAGACTGAAGTTGGAAGCGAAAATTGGTTTGAAAGAATTTTAAATTTGTCAAATTTAGAAAATCAAAAAATACTTGATGTAAAAAATTTCAATTTAATTATTACAGAAATACAACAAAAAATAAGAACCAAATTAAATAAAACCAAATTTGCCAAGGCCCAAGAATCCCTTCAAATCCAATGGATTAACCATTTAATATTTTTCAAGTTGATTAAATTCGAAAATGACAATAATAAAATTGGCGGATTTTTTTCAGTGTTATCTAGTGAACCTAGCCAAATTGATAACTGGATAAATAGAATCTCAGAATCTATTATTTTTGATATTGATGTTGAGTTTGATTTCTGGATTTCTAATATTTCTAAATTTGCAAATTATTTCGAAGAATCAAATATTATCACATTATTTCAAATTTCAGAAAGTTTAAAATTAATCAACACTGAAATCAAATTACCCATCGAAGATATTTTCGAAGAAACGCTAAAAACTGTTGAACATAGGCCATTTCAAGAAGCATTATTAAATGTATTTATACCTAATTTAATCCCAATATTTTATGAAAATCATTTAACAAAAACGAATTTGTTTCGGGAATTGAATTTAATATCCCTCATTTTAAACGAAAGGAATTATATTGGTAAAGTTCAGTCTGAATTAAAAGAGAATATCGCCGAACAATTAAATTTAGATAGTATTTTCATCCCGTATAAAGATATAGAATCTGCCGAAATAGAACCTGAAATTTTACGTGAAATATCATTTATAATTGGCAAAAACCTCGATGAAACTTCACGTTGGATATTGCATGAATTAAGTCATTCAGATCCAAAGAAACTAAACGTTTTTAAACAAAAAATTCAAGATTCATTCGAGAACAAAACCAAAATCAACAATTACTATAACGCTATTATTAACAATCCTAAATTATCTCAATCAATTCAAGATTTAATTAGTCCAATCATTATTAATCTTCAGGATAAAAAGAAAACGGATTCTAAAATTAAACAGGAAATAGATAACGGAACAAGATTTATCACCACTTTATGCGGGCTAATGATGCTGTCGCCATTTTTGGCAACGTTATTTAGAAGGATGGGTCTATTAGAGAAAAATTCTTTTATAAGTGAAGCAGAACAATTAAAAGCATACAAAGTACTCATGACGATTCCTAAAATCGATGAAGAAAGAGAATATGAATACCAAGATTTAATTCCAAGAATCATAACAGGAATTGCCCCAGAAGACACCATTCATTATGTTCCAGAATTAACAGAAGCTGAATTAACAGAAATTAGGAATTTCCTTGGTGCCGTTATTTCACAATGGCCAGTAATGGCTAACGCAACGGTTAGGGGATTTATTGAATCCTTTTTAATTCGAGATGGCAAGGTATGGAAAGACGGCAGCATTTGGAAAATCGAAGTAAATGGGCACGGAGCCGATATGATATTGCAAACTTTGACATGGGGATTCTCTACAATGAAATTCCCATGGACACCGTATTTGATTGAAACAAATTGGCAACCGGCTTAAGGAGTAGGAACCACAACTGCAGCATCGGAAGCTTCCTTTTTCCAAAGATTTTTACCCCTAGCCTTTTCTCTATCATCAAGAGAACCTTTAAAATCACCAAACTTTGCTTTTAATTTCGAGCGCAACAAATATGCCTCAGCATAATTTGGCCTTAGCGAAATTGCATCGGTAAGTTCAACAACCGCAGTAGCACTATCTCCTAGTGACATTAAATTATTTGCCAGATAATAATGATATTCCGGAATTGAATCTGCAATTTTCTCAATTTCTAAATAAATATCATTTGCTTTCTCGAATCTTTCCATTCCATCAAAAGCCCTTGCTCTATTTAATATGAGTCCAATATTTGTTGGATCTTGTTTGAGTCCTTTCTCCGCAAATGAAGCAGCAATTGCGCATTCATCCATCAAAATATAATACTCAGAAAACACTGCAAATACCTGTGAATTATCTTGAGAATACATTCTAGCAAAATCCAAATTAATTTTAGCAGAGTCCATATTTTCAATGTTTAAATAATTTTTCGCTTTTATCAGAAAAGCCTCCCAACGAGTATTGTTTCTATATAGTACTTTATTACAATCAATGATACTTGCTCTAAAATTTTCCATTTCAAAATAGGCGCTCGCTCTGCTTAGTAGAACAATTTGATTGGTATCATTTTGTTGAACACACATATTCAAATACTTCAATCCTTTGTCAAATTCTTTTTTTCGCACAAATAACATTCCCAACTCTAAGGATGACTCATAAGCTGTTTCTTTATCAATTTGAGCAGACTTAAAATCAAATTCAGCCGATTTTAAATCGGATTTATTAAAGTAAGCTTTCCCTCGATATAAATAAGCCTTCCCATACATTGGGTCAACTTCAATTGATTTTGAAAAGAGTTCAATGGCTTTATCAAACAACTTTTTTTGATATAGAATTATACCTTTATTAAAGTAGGCCTCTTTACAATTGGGAAATGCTTTGATAATATCGTCATAAACTTTCATTGCCTCTTCCGTTCTGCCTTTCTGAAAGAGAATTGATGCCACATCTAGTAATCGCTGCTGACCACCATTACCACATGATGTTATAATCAAGCAAAATAATAACGTGTAAAAACTCTTAAATATTAATTTCATAAATTTTGTGGGATATTTGTGGATATCTATGTTTTTTTAAAAAAATCACTTAACTTCGTACGAATATGCAACAAATAAAGAATAAAATTCCATTCGGAAGGATAATTTTTACAAAAGAGTTGATTGTGTCTATTTTTTTATTCACAATATTGCCTTGTGCATACGGTCAAGAGAAAATCAGTGAAAAAGTAGCCGAAACAAAATCAGCTGTTGCTCAAGGAAATGCGAATATTGATCAAGCCAATTCAAAATCGAATAAGATAAAAGCTTTTATTACTGATTCAATTCCAACATATACAGATGAATTTGGGAATTATTTAAAATCTTTCTTGGAATATCAAAATAAACTTGACTATTTGGATGGGGTTAACAATATAAAAACCAAAAGAAAACCAGCAAACAAAGCTCAGAGAATTATTGATTTAGAATCGAAAATCGCTAAACCATCCATGACAGATAAGGAATGGACCGGGACGCAAATAACGCCATATAATGAATCTAAAAGACGCAAATCAATGTCCAAAGAGATTTATGGATTTCATGGATTTTGGGAAGGCAATAAGTTTGAAAAATACGATTTAAATGCTTTAACGAGAATTGGCTATATAGGTTATGACATCAACCCTAAAACCGGGGGATATTCAAATATTCATAACTGGCGAAATACCCATTTGCACAAAAGAGCAGCTCAATATGATGTAGATGTTGATATTGTTGCAAATTTAAGAGGATCTAAGAACATCCACGAATTTTTATATCAAGCAGGTAGCGACAAAGCTTGGAATGCATTTAGCGATTCAATTATTGAGTTGCTGAATGAACAAAATGCTGCTGGTGTTGTTATCGATTTTTATCAAATGGCAGCCGCTGATAATCCAAGATTTATAGAATTTTTAAGGGTTATAAGATTCAAGTTAAATGAGGCCTCTCCAAGATTTGAATTGTCGTTAGCACTTCCGCCAATTGATTATGAAAAAGCCTACCACTTAAAAGAAAATTATAGTTTAGTAGACAGATTTTTAATTTATGCGTTTGATTACAATAACTTTGCTGGAGATAATTGTAGTTCCACGGCACCATTAGTATCATCTAATGCAGATCAATTATCAATTGATAAAACATTTAACAATTATATTTCACTAGGAATAAAACCAGAAAATATGGTTATCGTTGCAGGATTATACGGTCAGCAATGGGCAATGACTAATGCCAATCCTTACAATCAAAACTCAAAGTATGCCAAAACAATTTCTTTTTTTGATTTTGAAGAAGATTATAGCGTCCGAATAAAACCTGTTTTAGATAACAACGTTTTACAGAACTATATATCATTTTCAGACAATAATGGAAACTGGTTTATTACTTGGGGTGAAAATATCGTTTCGCTATCTTTAAAATGTGATTATATCAATAACAAAAATGTAAAGGGAATTGGATTTTGGCAATTAGGAAATACAGTAAGTGGAGATTTAAACACCCAAAAATTTTGGCCTTTAATTTATAAGAAATTTGCATTACCTGAAGCTACAATGCCCCAGGATATTACTGCAAACTTTGATGAAATACCAACTTCAAATATTGATTCTATTTTATCTGTCAATCAAGCCTTAATTATGTCGGCGGTTAATCTTGCTGAAAACCCATTTTTACCAGATAAGCCTGATAGATCTCAGTTAGCAAAAATAGGTTCAAGTGACTACCAATACAAAGAAGTCATAAGGGCAATAGGAATGTTTTTTACCATTTTAACCATTTGTGCAGTTGTGGCATTGGTAATTGCTATGTTTGATGAAAAAGTGAGAATGCTATTGTTTTTTGACCAAGCATTTTTATTTTTAATACCTGGTATCATGTTAACCATTACAATAACGATGCGTTTGTTAGGAATAATTTGGAATTCAGAAATGGAATTTATTGTGGGTGGAATTGTAGGAATTGGATGTCATTTCTTAATACAAAACTATTTCACGAAAAAATCACAATTGAATGATGAAACTCCTTAAAAATATTTTCATATTATTTTTACTTTCTATTGAATTACTTTCTTGCTCGAAGAAAAATTTCTCTCAAGAATTTGTAAGAAGATATATTTCAGATACCAATTGGTTGCATCAGCTTAGTTACAGCCCTTCAAGCATGTTCTCATTGCAATTTGGTATGAGGGAAATAAAATTTGACAAAACAGGGAGCACTTATTTGATTAAAAGAAATAGAATTATAGATGAATATATATTCACCCCCTTTTCCAATGGTGAGTTGGCATATTATTCTAAAGATTTAATAAAAATACGATTTTCAGATTCCGCAGATTGCGAATTGAAATTTGTAAGAGATGCAAAAAAAGACGAATATTACCTTACCCCAGATTCAACCATTTCCGAGCGTTTTATAATCAATTATATGGGAAAAACATGTATCAGTGAAGATGAAAACCTTAAAATAACTTTACAAGTTACCGGCATAGAAATCACAGAGGTTAAGAAAAATAGAATGATTCAAGGTGGTGTTTCAAGAAAAAAAACACCAAAGAATTAATACAAAGAATAAGGCAAGACTTTATTCAGATTAGAATCTATATATTTTTCAAAGTCGGCTTTCACTATTTTAGTTCCTTTGATATTATAATTGGAATAGTTATTAATCCAATCACAAAACAACTCTGTTTTAGCAAAAACTTCTTGTGGATTTTTGAAATCTAAACTCTTTTCAAACATTTCAATCATATTCCCCATTGTTGAAACCTTTGGCAAAATAGCTGCGCTCAAACAAAGTATGGTAGATGTTTCAAATGCTTGCAAATATTCATTATGATGTTTGCGTTGATTCAATATTCTCAAAGCCCAAAACTTAACCGAAATTGGCAATTGCGAAAAATCGCGCATGGCAATATCTTTTAATCTATCATCAATTGACAATTGAAGTGCAGGAATAAAATATCTCCATTTTTCTATTTTAACTTCTATTGGGTTGTTTTCAAACAATGGAATTAAATAAGGCTTAATTAATGAGGGCAATATATTATCGAGAAGTTCCATTGCAAATTGTGTATCTTCTTCATCAGCATCCTCATTAAAAATAAGTTTAGAAATTACTTGCATTTCACTCGGACTATAATCCCATGACAATACCGTAAATAACTGTTTAATTAATAATTTCCTAGACTGAATCAAACTCAGATATAAGTAATACTCAGTAAGAGTTCTGCCTTTTATATCTTCAATTGTCAAATCTATCCAAACTAAAGATTCTCCTAAATTTAATAACAAAACATTGTTTTTAGATTCGGATTTATCTTGAATTGCAATTCGATTTTCATGAAACAAACCAAGTATCTCCGACTTCAACATAATTGGAGACGCTAGACCCATTTCTAAAATATCATCAAAATCAATATTATCTACATTTAAATTTCGAACTCCATCAATTTGATTTAATAAAGATGAAGACCATAACTTCCTAATCACTTCATTTGCACTCAAATTTATATCGGTCGAAATATTTTCAGGACTAATTTCTAAATCTGTTTCCTCTTGAATTTTAGTTGATCGATCATTCAAGAAGTTAGATATTAAAGTTTGATAGTAACGAGAAATATTATTTACTTTAACGACCCAATAAATTGAAATTAACACAATGGCAATCAGTAGTAAAATTACAAGTTCATTTTTCGGAAAATATAATTCTATATTAGAAGTTACCAATACCCAGATAATTACTGCACTTATTACCGAAGACATTTGGCCAATTGATCCTTCCAATGCACTTTGCAAACCCGCTTTTTCCTCAGGCCGTGCAACATGTAACATAATTCTATTTGAGGGATAATCAATTACTTTTTTAGCTACAGATTCAACCCACTTTAAACATAAAACTAGGACAAACAAGCTACCAATATTGAATCCCAAAAAGTAGTAACCTAAAACAATTATAAGTGACAGAATCAGAATGACAACAGCATATATTTTAAGTGATTGTTTTGTGCCAATTGTTTTTATCAATTTAGACGAATAAAACAATCCTAACAACTCTCCTATTTTTACTGTAGCTAAAAATCCTGCAATAATTTCAAAGGATTTCTTATTATTGATTACGCACAGTGATTTTAATGAAACCACAAATGAAAAATCTATCAGATATACAACTATGATCGAAATTGCTGAGGCAAGTAAGATTGATTTCAAAAATGGAATGGCTCTTAATTTGTTCAGATTTATTTTGTTCGATAATGAATAGGTTGAAATGCTGCCAGAAATCCTTAAATAGTCGTAAATATTCAAAAACAACAATGGAACAAGAAACAATCCTGAAAACAAAAACAAATAATTAATATCTACAAATACATTAACAAAAACAGGAACACTTAAAAAAGCAATGATTGCAGAAATTGCTTCAACAGCGCTTATATTGATTATCCATTTTTTTCCTAATTGGGCACCCAATAACTGATAGCAACTATTGGTCATATTAAGATTGAAAATATTAGAAAATGGTATTATACAAGCAAATGCCAAAATTGCCATGGCTTTATTATTGACAATGAAGAACTTTTCAGTTTCTGAATAAAACAAGACCAGCATTAATGTAATAAAAGCAAATACAATAATTCTGTGAGCAAAAGAAGCACCATAATCTCTTTGTATTCTTTTGAAAATTTTGACAATAAATAAACCTCCCAAACCAACTACCAAATAAGCAATTGGCATTTCAAGAATTGATAAACTTTTCAATATCAAATGATAACCTCCTACAATAAAATAAGAGGATGCAAGCCCAATAAAAACGGATTGTAAAATAAGTCGTTTTAGTAGCCATCGTTTTTGAAGATCTAAATCTCCAAAAATGGATTTATATGTTGAAAGTTCAACCATTAAAACGTAAAATTCATAGACATATTAAAATTCCTGAATGGTTGAGGAACATTAGAGCTTTGAGGACCTGTTCCAGAAAACACACCTGGTGAGAAATATTTAACGTCTAAAATATTGTTTATCCTAAATTGCAAATTGAAATTTTTGAAAATATCAAAATTCAATGAACTATTTAACAAGAAAAATGCGGGAACAGCTCCTGCTAAATTATCGGCAATTGTTGTCCCAGGTCCAGTTAATTTTTGACCCACATAATTTCCCATGAGTTGAAAGTGTGCTTTTTGTTTAAACAGATAAACACCCGCACCAAAGTTATAAGACAATACGGCAATATCTGCAGTTGTGTATGTAGTATCAATATTTCTATTCCAAATTGACTGATCTATCAAAAAGGATTTGTTAAATGTAGAATTTAAATAAAAGTCAAAACGTTTATTCCAAACATATTTTACAGAAAGTTGAGCACCATAAACTGTTCCAATACCATTTGAATTTACATATTGATCTTTGTCATTTTTGGTTTTAATGGATTCTAATGATTCAGAATATTCAGATCTATATAGTGCCAATTCCGTATTCAATGTGTTGCCAATCAATGATTTATTTACGGAAAATTCATAATTACTAACCTTTTCAGGGACCAAATTAACCGCCTTTACCCTAGTTGCGGAAGTTGAATATGTCGTGAAATTAGGAAATGCAAAAATCGCTTGTGAATAAATGAATTTATAAACCCAAGAACCAGGATAATAGACCATAGAAAGTCTGGGATTAAATGTACTACCGTAACCAATTTCCGAATTTTCACTTACTACGTTTTTATCCCATCTTCCACCCAATGAAAAGTTGAATTTCTTAGCCGGGTTTTGATATGCAATTTGCGAATAAGCCGACAAATCAAAAACCGCTAAATTGTTACCTCCTGGAGATGGAGGAACGGTTCCAGTTAAAATTGCGTTATCTGAAGCAGTTGTTGTTAAATAATTCACTTGAAAAACCCCGTTTCTAACTTCGAATCCTAGCATCACATCCCATCTTTCGTTGATTATATAATTCACCCTAAATTCATCCCTGAATTGTTTGCATTGTTGATAATAACTTGTTCTTAACCATTGAGGCGCTGTGTTTTCCAAAAGGCTTGTGTAATCCAAAGCCTTTTGAGCATATCCATTAAAAGAAGTAACTCTCGAATTTTGTCCGAAATCTGAAATTCTATAATATGCAAAATTGTAAAAATACCATTTATCGCCAAGGCGTTTATTGTATTTTGAAGATATATATTGCTGCCTTACTTCCCAGTTTGTGAAATTTGCATTGACAGATACATACTTGTCGTTGAAATCAGGACAACTACCCTCACTGCGATCAGTCACTTGAGCTTCTAAAACCAAATCTCCAAGTGTCACTTTAACCATTAAATACTGATCAATGGAAGCATCATTAAATCTGCGTGGATCATCTCTTTTTCCAACTGCGCCAGGAAGCAATGGAACAGTATTATAACCTTTTTGATCCAAATTTGAGGCATTTTGAATGCCAGTTGCTGTAGGAATTATTTTCGTTGAGTCACTGTTATATGAAAATAATGAGTTAGTCGGGTCTTTTAATTTCAAAAATGAATCAATGAATCTTTTGTTATCTAGATTTCTGTTCACTGTCAATGTATTTTTATACCAATCAACTCCAAAATCTGATTCTGTCCATTTTCCATCCCAATCTTTATATTTACTCAAGTTATTCTCATCAGAAGTAAAATATCTTCCAACACCTTGAATGGTGATCCCATTTTTCAATTTAACGGCTCCACTCATCTCCAACGATTTGGTATTAAAACTACCCGCATTAATCTGCCCCATGAGATTTGTTTCCGTTTTAGCCTCTTCTTGATTTATATCATCCGTAACTTTTTTCTTAAATAAATCGTTTGGATCTTTGGTAATGATATTAATTACACCGCAAAAAGCATTGGCACCATAAAGTGAAGAAGCGGGCCCATAAATTATTTCAACCCTTTTCACCAGTTGAACTGGCAAATGTTTTCCTAAATATCCAAATTGAGTAAACATTTCATTGTCTTCTACTCCATCTACTAGAATCATTGTTTTGTCCGTTGTATTTGCAGACCTATAACCCCTTTGATAAAAGGTGGTGCCAACAGAACCATTTGTACGAGACACATCAAAACCAGGTATATCGTTCAGTAAATTTTCAATATTTTGATATCCTCTGTTTTTAATTTCTTCGGCTGTAATTATTTGAATTGTTGCTGGGGCCAACTCCAATTTTTCAACTTTTTTAGATACTGAAGTAATCGTATTTGACTGTAATTGTTGTTTTACAAAGAAAAATTGATTTTTAAATCTATCAGGATCGTCTACGGAAGGCTCATAATTGTCCCTCAATAATAAAATACTTTGAATAATTTCTCTGGCTTTATAAATTGAATCAATTGCCAAATAAACTTTGGCTTTAAAAGCAAATGCTACAACTTTTTCATCTCGTGTATATCCATTTTTCTTTAAACAAGATTCTATGGTATCTAGGCAATTCCAAAATCTACCCTCATCATATGATGCCTTGATATATTTAAAACTTGCCGCACCACAATTTTGTGCATTCAAATTTTTAAATGCAAAAATCAAAACGAATATGATTAATAAATGAATCCTTTTCATTACTTAATTTTTTTATATAATTCTTCTACTGCAAATACGTTAAATTTCAAAGTTCTATCTTCACTGCAAGATAACAACCCACTCGTATTTCCGTCGTCAATCCATTGTGATCTATAAATCCAAGAATCATGCGCAAATATTTTTACAATATTGGTATTCGCTGTTAAGTCATTCATGTTGAATATTTTAATTTGATGATCAAAACTACTCGTTACAAATTCATATGTACCATTTAAATTTTGAATCCAAGAAATTCCTGTAATTTGAGAATTATGTAAATCAAACTTCCTAGTATCTTCTGTTTGAGGGATATTTGAACTTAGTAATAAAAACTTACCTTTATTGCTTCCCAAAGCAAGTTCATTGCCATCTGGGCTAATTTCAATTGCAGAAGCATTGAAAAACAATTTCCCCAAGTTGGCAATTACGATTTTGGGAGAATTGAATAAATTATTGTTTAATTTATAACTCTCAACAATATTATTTCTTGATATTACAATTAGGTTACTTTTTCCACTTTTCACATCAAAAGCAGAAACATTATCAAAAACAGTTTTGTTGGGAATTGTTGACCAACCTGAAATTTCAGTTAAAAGCCCATTTGACAAAACGTAAATATTAGAACCTAAAATTTTAATCTGACTCAAGCCCTTGGAAGCAAGTTTATCTGTAATTTTTCTTAAGAAAATTATTTTATCCGCTTCCAGTTTATATTGCTCCAATCGTCCGTCACTAAACAAAACTAAAAATTCACTTCTTGAATTATCAATTTCAGACAATGCTAACACATTTTCAGGAGCAAATTTGTATGTACTTAATTCTGAGATTTTACCATCATTAATTTTCGATACCCAAGCAACATTTTTTTCATCTACAGAAATCACCCTATGATTCTTATTCAAATAAGTAAAATGTTTAATTGAAGTTTGATGTTTATCTAAAACATTTGAATAATTAATTTGCTTATTCCAATTTGACCATAAAGCCACTACCAATGAACTGTTATTTAGTCTATCACCACTGGCCGTTGACAATACATAGGAAGAGAGAGCGTCATTTTTGCTTCTGGTATAATCTTTTTGTACATAGCTATTAATTGACGACAATGCCATAGCATCAATATCAGCAATTGCTTTTAGTCTGGTAACCTTTTGCGCTGCCTCATTTGCTTTCACTTCATTGTCTTCGGCTCTCTTTTTCTCTGTATTTGCAGAGGCCAATGCATTTTTAGCGGCCAATGCACTTTGGTTTGCATTTGCGGCACTTACCAATGCATCTTGTGCGCTTTTTTCTGCATCTTTTGCACTTTTTTCAGCTTTTTCCTTTTGAATATCAGCATCTTTTTTTGCGGATTCAGCTGTTAATTTTGCAGCATTCGCCAATAAAGTTTGTTTGTTTGCTTTGGATTTTTCAGTTTCTGCAATGATTCTTGCTTTTGCTGCAGCTTCTTTTTCTTTATAAGCCCAAGACGCCAAACCAACAGCAACCAATGCTACTGCAGAAATAGAAATTGCAAATATTCTTGCACGTCTTAATCTCGATTTTTGTTGGTATTCTTTATAATTATCTTCTCTTATTTGTTGATCAATGGAATAATCAAAGAAAAGCATTGCATGACTATAATCGTTATTAATTCTACCCGCCCACAATTCACTAGGCTTATTTTCATTTTTCCACTTTACTGCTAACGACAATTCTGGATCGCGCCAAAGACCACCTTTTCTTTGTTCATATTGATTTGAGGCTTCCGACAATCTTAAATACATTTGAATGGATTCACTTTCCTCCTCAACCCAACCAACCAATCTTTTCCATACCCTCATTAAACTTTCATGAGAAATATCCAAGACGCTATTTTCGGTAAGTTCATATTGAAAAGGAGGCATTAAAAAGGCACGTCCGTCGGTTCTAAATAAATTGGCAACCAAACTAATGTCTTCAAAACTTGCCTGGGTCAAATTCATTATTTCCGAAATTTTTGTTGGACGACGAATCCCTCTATTGTCAGACCCACTATCTGTTAAAGATTTAAATATAGACTTACATAAGTTCTCGTATTTTTCATCGGGTGATTTTGGCAATTCAATAAATGCTTCCTCGGCATGCAATGACAAGGCTTGTTTCATTGTTCCAATTGACTCATAATGAGAAATATCAATTGGCCCATTTCTAAAAGTGACTTTCTCCCAATAATCCCAAATACGCATTAATGAATGCTGTAAAATTGGGAGTTGATCAGGATTATCCCCTACATCGTTCAATAATCGATTTACTAATCCTGGAGAAATCTCACCCCTTCCAACTGCAATTGGGCCTTCAATAGCTTCTCTACATTGATCCCTAGTCATTCTTGGAACCAAATAATGACCATCGTTAATTGCCTCAGGCAACCCTTTAAATCCAGTACAGTCGCCCAAGAAATCTGAACGCATTGTGAAAACTATATAAATCGGATACTCAGATTGTTCTGCCGTTTTTAACAATAAATTAATAAATGCCGTGGAATCTCTATGACCTTCTTTTACGGATTTTTCGAATTCTGAAAATCTAAAAATTTCCTCAAACTGATCAATAAGTATGAGTAAATATTCATTCTTATCAATGGTATTTTGTTTGTAATATTCAACTAATCCTTGATTGCTTCTCCTTAATGTTGTTTCAATCAAATCAGAATATTCAACTGATTCTACACCAATTTTATCCAAGATACCATCGCCACTTTTATTAAGTGCCTTTGCCAAATTGCCTATTGGATTTATTCCGGGCCTAAATGTTACTGTTCTCCAATTAGAACCAGCTCCAGCCATGAATCCGCCATAAAGAGATGGCAATAAACCAGATTTAACGAGGGATGATTTTCCACTTCCAGATGTACCAATTACACCTAAAAACCTATTCTTCCTTAGTTTTCTAATTAAATCATCTACCTGTTTTTCACGACCAAAAAACAGAATGTTTTCATCTTCTTCAAATGACCTCAATCCTGGAAATGGATTAGATATCTGAAAATTATCAATTATTATTTTATCCAGCTGTTTATCCATGATTTAATTCCTTCTGTATCTATTTCTTCAAAGCAATAAAAGATTTCAGCGTCAACTGAATTGAAATTATACTTATCGTCTGATCTTGGTGATGCACAAACTATTGATTTATGTGGTCCTGATTTTTTTCTACCGTATGCAGGCATCCTCAATAAATCAAGCAAACGTGTTTTTAACCACAACTCAGATCCATTTCCATAATATATCATAACCGCGTCACAGTTTTTTAAATTTGCAACATGTTTATTCCTAATCTCAGTCTCATCTAATCCATCTGTAGATGTAACAACATCACAGTTTAATAATTTCAAATAATTTACCAAATTTGGAATTTGAGATTGATCATAAAAATCATAAATCAAATAAATTGTTGAATTTCCTAAATTGGTAATTCCTTCATTCAAACTATTCAATTTGTTATTTTCAATTCTTATGATGGTATCTTCAATGAGAGATTTACATACTTCTAAATCACCTACAACAACTTCAGCAGAACCTATTCCTTTCATTGAAATGCGAATATCTTCAATGAGTATTTTCTGACGTTGGTCGGATGGAATCACATTTTCAGGTATCCAAATGATTCTATTGCCGCCCTTTTTAGAAAGCAATTCATCGGCTACATCATTTTGTAGTTCAACCAAGGAGCGATTTGAACCTTCAGGCACTACTCCGTAATCTGAACCAAGAATATGAATTGAAAGTAAAGTTTGACTTAGATTTTGAACAATCTCAGAATACGCTGCGGGCATCTGCGTAGATATTGGTTTTTTAGGAAAAACCTGATGTCCATTATCTGATAATTCTCTTTTAAAACCATCGCGATAATGAACCGTATCGCTTGAACATTCAGCTAAATAGATATTAATTCCATTTTGCTTTTTAATTTCTTTTTTGCTTTCTTTATAATGACCTAGTAGCTTAAAATATTCAAAAACATCAATAGCTATGTCATCAATTTTACTCCAATATAGCTTTTCAGTTTGATTTAATAAACTAGGAGACAATTCCTTTATTGCATTGTCTTCTATATTCCTATCAAAAAAATTGTAATCAATATTATGCTGTATTGCAAGAGGATGAATGTTCTTATTTGAAGGGTTTTTTAATAGTTTAAAAACAAATGGCAAACTCCCCTCTGTAATTGGCTTATTTTCATTTCTAATTTTACAAAACTCATCCAATTGAATTAAATTGCTTTCCGATTTTAAATAAAATTTAGATAATATGGGTATGAAAATAGCAACCTTTGAATAATCTATGTTTTCAATATTTTGATTTTCAATCCCTTCAACTTCCTTTGAATTAGCCAATATGATTTTGGGCTTTATCCCTAACAACTGCGATAAACGCATTTCTAAAGATTTTTTAAATTCCGAAACCCATCCATCTTCTCCCGAAAATGTTTGTTGATTATCCAAAGAGGAAAACGAAATCAATATGTCATATTCAAATTTCAAAATTAATTTTATTATTATTTTAAAGTTATCTTTTTAAATCTCAAGTCTTTGATTGATTTGCGAAATTATAAAAGTACGCTAAGATAATTAATATTCTTTAATTATACCAAAAATCACCCGTTTTTTTTTATTCCTAACCCCCTAATCTTACGTAAACCCCTCCGTCTAATCTGTCTAATCTGTCTAATCTTGCGAAATTTTGCGAAATTTTGCTTATATTGTTGCCAATTAATTGTCAATATTTTTAACAAAATGATTTATCACGCACATTCCTATTTTAGCTTACGGTACGGACTCGTTAGTCCGGAAGACATTATTCGATGGGCAGCAACGCAAGCAGAATCCCTCAAAAGCTCCTTTACTATCCTATTGGCCGACATCAACAACGTGAGCGGAGCCTGCAATTTTATGAACGAAGCACAAAAACACTCCAATGTCATTCCTTTACTTGGGGTTGAAGTGCGAAACGACAATGAAATTCTCTACCTCCTAATTTCTAAATCGCACAGCGGATTTGCCAGTATCAACGCATTTTTGTCGGAATACCTCCTTCAGCACCAACCCTTCCCCATTCTTGCGCCAAAATTGACCGACGTAGATTGTATTTATCCGTTTTTTAAGGTGGAGGGACTAAGACCGAAAGATATTCCACAACACGCCTACATTGGTGTTTCACAACCAGATTTAAGAAAACTACGGTCCTCGCCATGGAAAAACGCTAACACACGCTTGCTCGCTTACCAAAGGGCCACCCTTCGCAATATCGACGATTTGCACACCCATACCCTCCTTCGTTGTATCGACCAAAATTGCCTATTCACCAAATTAAAACCACATCAAACAGCTTTCAAAACCGATTTGTTTGCATCCATCGTTTCCCTAATCCAGGAGTTTAATGACACCCCCATTCTTTTGCAAAACGCTAACGAACTCATTCAAAACAACCACTGGCAATTCGAATTTTCTGTCCCCCAAAATAAAAAATCTTTTACCGGAGATACCGACAAAGATTATAGAATGCTGCGGGAGTTGGCTTTTGAGGGACTCAAATACCGCTACCCAAATTACACGTATGAAACAACAGTGAGGCTTGAAAAAGAAATGAAACTCATTTATGAACTGGGATTTACCCCTTACTTTCTGATTAACTGGGATATATGCCGTTTTGCACAAGAAAAAGGATTTTTCCATGTAGGACGAGGAAGCGGAGCAAATAGCATGGTGGCCTATTGCCTAAATATCACCGATGTTGATCCCATAGATTTGGATCTATATTTCGAACGATTTATTAACCCATTTAGAAGTAGCCCTCCAGATTTTGACCTTGACTTTTCATGGCAAGACCGCGACGAGGTAACCGGTTATATCATAAATAAATATGGAAAAGACCATGCGGCCTTGGTGGGTACTTACAATACCTTTCAAAGCAATGCCGTGGTGAGAGAACTTGGAAAGGTATATGGATTGCCCAAAACTGAAATTGACAGTTTGCTTGAACGTCCTACGTATTATGGCAATGCAAACTTTGAGGAATATGCTACCAACAGCGACTCCATTTATAGTACTCCGGGTATAGGTCAACGAAACCGCGATTGGAAACCCAAAACAGCGCTCAACGGAGAAATCCCTCCCGAAGAAAAAGAATCGCTGTATACCGAGCTACTCAGGCATGCTCAGAAAATTCACAACCTGCCAAATTACAGAAGCATTCATGTGGGGGGAATTATTATTTCCGAAAAAAGCATGTACCATTATTCTGCGTTAGAAATGCCTCCCAAGGGATTCCCTACCGTGCAATTTAGCATGTTGGAAGCCGAAGATTTGGGTTTGGCGAAATACGATATTTTAAGCCAACGGGGACTTGGGCACATCAAAGATTCGGTGATCTATATCAAAGAAAACCAAGGAATAGATGTTGATGCACATCAAATTCAGACGTTTAAAAACGACCCTAAAATTGCGAAAATTATTGAAACGGGACATACCATGGGCTGCTTTTATGTGGAAAGTCCTGCCATGCGGCAATTGCTTACAAAACTGAGGTGCAAAGACTATTTAACATTGGTTGCGGCAAGCAGCGTAATTAGACCTGGCGTAGCCAGAAGTGGCATGATGCGTACATTCATTGAGCGGCATATTCACGAAGAAAAGCGCAAAGAAGCGCATCCTGTTTTGCATGAAATCATGCCCGAAACTTATGGCATTATGGTGTATCAAGAAGATGTGATTCGGGTGGCGCATATTTTTGCAGGGTTGGGCTTGTCGGAAAGCGATGTGCTCAGAAGAGGCATGAGCGGAAAATTCAGAAGCAAGGCCGAATTCACTAAAGTACAAGAGCAATTCTATGAAAAGGCGCAAGAAAAGGGACATCCCCGCCAACTCATTGAGGAAGTATGGAAGCAAATTGAAAGTTTTGCAGGATATAGCTTTGCAAAAGGACATAGTGCCAGTTACGCCGTTGAAAGCTATCAGAGTTTACATTTAAAAGCCTATTATCCTTTAGAATTTTATGTGGCGGTAATCAATAATTTCGGTGGATTTTATAGAACAGAGTTCTATGTACATGCCGCAAGAATGTGTGGTGGAAACGTAGAAGCACCCTGCGTAAATCACAGCAGGTTTTTAACCCGAATTGAAGGTAAAAACATCTGGTTGGGATTGGGTTTGATACAAAGTTTGGAACAAAAATGTGCTGAGAAAATCTTCATGGCACAACGCGAAAAGCCTTTCGACAGTTTATTCGACTTTAAAGAACGCGTTGAACCAGGAATCGAACAATTGAAACTCTTGATTCAAATTGGGGCATTTCGATTTACTGGTCAATCGCGCAAAGCCCTTTTGTGGGAAGCCCATGCCTACTATGGACAAAAAAAGACGACCACTGTATCTGCCAAATTATTTGAAGAGCAACCCAAATCTTACACCCTGCCTCCATTGGAAGATTCGTGTGTGGAAATTGCCATTGACCAACGTGAATTCCTTGGGTTTTCGCTATGCAGTCCGTTTGATTTGGTAATTGAACAAGACATTCCCAACTCAGAAGTGAGGGCAAAGCATTTCAAACGATTGCTCAACAAAAGTATTTTCATTGAGGGATATTTGGTTACCGTAAAACCAACGCGCACCATTGGTGGCAAAGAAATGAACTTTGGCACATGGATAGACAGGGATGGCTACTTTTTCGACAGTATCCACTTTCCACAAATTGTTTCTAGATACCCATTTAAAGGCCGTGGCGTTTATCGTATTTGGGGACAAATCACTGTAGACTTTGGGGTCTACAACATTGAGGTAAACAAAATGGAGAAGTTAGGGGTTTTGTCTGATCCGAGGGTTTAAATAAAAAATAATTAAAGTACAAACAAAAAATAAATACAATATAAATATATACAAAAAATGAACACATATAAGTAATACAAACAATTCACTAACAAAATATTAATCATTTAAATAAAAATATATTTAAATAAAATATTAAAACATTAACATAAAAAAATAATATATATCAATTATTTAAATAAATATAAAACATAATGAATTTCGTATAAAAAACTGATTTTTTTTATTGAAAATAGTATAATTAAATTTAATTAAATTAAATTTAAACAATTTATTTTATTCAAAATCATTTAGTTATAACATATAATTGATAAATAGTTTTCCACATTATATAAAAAATATTGCATTAGAATAAAAACTAATAATATTTGGAAAAATAAATTTAAAAAATATGATAAAAGAATTATTAATCTACATTGTAGGATTGTTCATTGGAAGCGAAATTTATTCTCGTATTTCAAATCAAAACCCTAAAAACCTGCTAGAGCAGAAGGAAATTTCAAACGCAATTCAGAAAATGAATGGAGTTTGGTGGTTTATGATTCCATTAACCAACGCGCTGGTATTTATTTACAACATCTGTTGTAAGGCCATTTGGTTTATTGGAGTATTGTTGAATTTTGTAATAAAATACATCAAATGGTTTTATAACGAAGTAATCGAAGTAGGCCTATTTATGATTTGTAGAATTTTATGGCACTATTTAATAAAATATCCTTGGAATTTATTCATCAAATCTTTTGAGTTTATTAAAGCCTCTGCAAATTGGACTAATTTCAAAATTGGATTTTATTCGTTATTGACATGTTTTGGAATTGCCTATTTGGGAAATTTCCTTGTACAAGAGTATCAATTTGGAAGCGGATTTGCACATGTCATGAATTTGATTTCAATTTTCCCACTTGGATTTGGAACAATTCGTTTAATAAGCAATCAACTAGGCGATTCAACAAATGATTCAACAAATAGAAATAAATTCATACAATTTGGAAGTATTTTAATTGCAAGCTTTGGAATAATAATTTTAGTTGAGGGGGCAATCATTAAAATTGCAGCAACTATAGGTTTTGCAACAACCTTGTCTTCAATTTGGGCGGGTGGTACAATACTCGGCTCAGCACTATTAATTCTAAATGCATTATTGTTAATATTCATTATATCGGCTTTGCCTTCATTTGTGATGAATTATTCGGGCACTTACAAAACAATAATGAAAGATTTCGGTCTATACGTTTATCAAAACGGAATGAGACATTTCATTGCTGCTCCAGTTTCAATAGTAGCAATTGGATTATTATGTGCAATTCCATATTTCTTAACTACTGGCACATTATCAGTTTCCAAAGAAATCACCACAAAAATATTGGATAAGGAAATTGCCGAAAACAATCAAAAGTCATCAGAAATAAAAGAAATAAATTACTCCAATTGGACTGATTTAAGCAAATGTAACGATAGTTGCCTAAAAGCTGAAATGCAATTAGATATCAAACAAAAGGAACATTCTTCAACAAATGATATTGAAAGAGTGAAGAATTATTTAAATGCTTTTTATTCCAAATATAACAACCCTATTGCAGCGGCTCCTATTGGAATTGCATACTTAGGGTATCAAAAATATGCAAGTATTATATCTTCAAATATTCAAACAGAAGCAATTGAAGGTAAAAATATGGTTGATTCAAGTATCTATTTAAATGAAATCAATAATGCAATAAAAGATACTTTAGATTGGAGGAACATGCTTAATGCGGAAAATATGACTTCTGCTCCCGAAGTAACAACTGAAGCTCCTGCGGCAGACCCAGCAGTAGCTGAACCAGCCCCAGCGGATACAGCAATTGCCATACCTGCAGTTGTTGCAACCAACAATGAACCTGCCGTTACAAATGCTACTGGTTCAGACACAAAGAAAAATCTTGATCGCAGGAAATTGATATTAACTCACTTTGCTCAATTAAGAGAACAAGCATTAAGTGCCGGTTCTGGAAGCAATTTCTCAGATAAGCTTGGACATTTAATTCTAACGTTATGGCTTTGTATTTTGGCTGCGGCCACATTGTCTTTGGGATTTGTTTTATTCTCATTGTTGAATCATTCAATTTACAACGAGAACAAACCAGGCTCTGGTACATATTTGGTTGACCAAATCAATAATGCGCGTAAAGCCAATGTAAATCAGCCATTTTTATCATTGGCAATTTTATTCGCTTTATTTTATTTAAATGCTACAAATAATTTAGATCCATCTAAAATTTCCAATAAATTATTGAACCTGATTTCAAATGATCATGCTGCAAATTCGTCAGATCAAACTACTATTGATTCAACAGTATTGCCGCCAACAGTAAATGATGCTAACCCATATGAAGAACCGGTATCAGCTCCTACAGAAATAATATACGACTCAACATCAATGATGATGGGAGAATAATATTTTCATTACCCCTATTTAAGTATAAAGCCTTTGGGAATCCAAAGGCTTTATTTTTATATAATTATTGATTTACAAGTGTTTATGAAAGCTTATAAACGTTTATGAGAGTTTATAAAGGTTTAGTTTCAGCACTTACCAAAAAATAAACAGCGAAGCGTCAACAGCCAAAGGCGTCAACTAGCGAAGCTGTAAACTAGCAAAGCTGTAAACAGGCGAAGGCCGTCAACTACCGAAGGTGTAAACCAG
Organism: Flavobacteriales bacterium; assembly: GCA_947487175.1. Lineage (GTDB taxonomy): Bacteria > Bacteroidota > Bacteroidia > NS11-12g > UBA955 > VMCP01. Next base: position 48,564 of record CANKVM010000008.1, read on the forward strand.
CGAAGCTGTAAACCTTAATGCTGATGCCCACCAATACCGTGAACATGGCCGTGATCTAATTCGTCGGCAGTTGCTTCACGAACAGACTCCACTTTTCCGGTGAAATGCAAAGATTCGCCAGCCAAAGGGTGATTGAAATCTAATT
>CANKVM010000009.1 GCA_947487175.1 Flavobacteriales bacterium
TTAATGAACCTACCAAATCTAACGGTCCGCCGTGAGGGTGACAGCCTACTGTAATACTTCCCAAATGATAACCATGGTTACAGCCGTGGGTTGTTTCAGGACGTAAAACACCTTCTTGCATGGCAATCAAGGCAAGAACCGTTTTTACTGTACTTCCGGGAGGGTAAGTTCCTTTTACAGCTCTGTTATAAAGGGGTTTCTTTGGATCAATAAGCATTCGACGGAATGCTTTTCCACGTTCTTGGCCAATGAGTTCATTGGGATCAAAATCGGGTTTATTTACAAAGGTTAATATTTCACCAGAACTTGGTTCAATGGCAACAACAGAGCCTCTTTTACCGGTTAATAAGGCTTCGGCATATTTTTGAAGTTCAATATCAATGGCACAAGTTACATTTGGTCCGGCTGTGGCTGGAAAGTTAAACGCATCGTTATTTACCACACCTCTTTCGGCGTAAGTTCTATCTTGCCAAACAGTTTTTACACCTTTTATTCCCCTGAATACATTTTCATAGTACTTTTCTATGCCTGTGATCCCTACCAAATCACCCGGTTGGTAGTAAATATCTTCCTTCATTACCGATTCAGTAACTTCTCCCAAATAACCCAGAGCATGTGCACCACCTGTTATTTCATAACGACGGTCAGTTTTAGGTTCAATGTAAAATCCCTTCAAACGAAACAAATTCTCACGTATAACAGTGTACTGTTGAATGGTTAAATCGGAATAAAATATAGCAGATCGGTTGAATGAATTGTTCTTTTGGCGTTTTTTGGATTTCAGTAGGGCGTCACTAATTCGTTTTCTGAATTCTGCGGTATCAATTTTTAGCACCTGACATAAAAATGCAGGATTGGTATTTTTTACTTCCTTTGGAAACACCAAAAGGTCATACATGGCAGAGTTACTTACAATCACTTTTCCAAATCGGTCGTAAAGTATACTTCTGGCAGGGTAAAGGGTGATTTTATTTAAGGCATTATTGACAGCTTTTTGCTCGTAGTGGTCGTCCATCAATTGGAGCGAGCCCACTTTATAGATAAAAGCCGATAAAACAACTAAGAAAATAATAACGAAGACTTTCGAGCGGTCTTTGTTTAAGTCTTGCATCTTATTTTAGCTTTTAATTATTGATTTAAACAATAAGATTAATAAAAAAGAACCAATTGCACTGACTATAGTTGATAGCAACATTCTAAAGAAACTCACGAATTCAAAATAATCCAACATGAAAAATGTTAAATGATGAATTGCAATGATAGATAAGGCATAATAACTAAAAAACGCCCAACCTTTGGTATTTACAGTAACATAAGTTTCACCTTGTAGTTTTAGTGAATCAAAGTCGATAAATCGTTGATCAATAAAGTTTTTGGCATATAAAACTGCCACAATACTTGCGGCGTGTATTCCAAAATTACCTGCCAAGATATCAATGAATAATCCGAAGAAAAATCCGCCCACCAAAATACCATATTTGTTTATGTTGATAGGAGTAATGAAAAACAAAAGCAAGTAAGGCATTGGTCGCAACCAAACACCCATATCAACCTGCTGAATGATAAATGCTTGCAAGAAAGCAAGAACTGACGCAATTAGGAATAACCGTAAGAAAGCAATCATTTTACTTCATCAATTATAGGGTTAGACAGAGAGTCGATTTCTAAATGGTAGTTATTTTTAATGCAATATACAGTTTGCAATCTACTGAAATCTGTTGATAGCTTAATTGTAATTTGATGGAAATTAGAATTGTTTTTTTGTGATACTTCTTTTATCGTTCCAATTGGAATATTTGGAGGGAAAATAGAGGAGTAGTTACTGGTAACCACTTCCATTCCCTTTTTTAACTGTTCGGTTCTATTCACTTCCTTTAAATCGGCCACGGTATAATCCATTCCGCTCCATCCAATTACACCTTGACGAAGTTCAATTTTAGGGATATAGGGGGTAATTTCAAATTTGCTATTTAAAACAGACATACCGCGTGAAAAATTATCGGCAGTGTTAATAATGACACCTACAACACCTGTTGGTGAAATTACCGCCATTCCCTCTAAAACACCTTGGTTTTTACCTTGGTCAATAATGAAATAATTGTTTCTGCTATTTACCGTGTTTTTTACAATGTTAGCCCTGATATAGGTGTAAACTACTTTGTAATTGTTGAGTGATTTAGAAATAGAATCAAAATAGGTAGTGTCCTTAAATACATTGACAGCGGTTTTATTGATGGGTAATTGACTTCTTAATTTCAAATTTTCTTGGCGCAAGCCTTCATTTTCGTTTTTCAGATTCAAATAGGAAGAAACATTGTTTCTCCATTGATCAATGGTTCGAAAAAAGGAAATACTTGAATTGTAGTAATAACTATGTTGATAAATTTGAAATCGCATTATTTGATTTACGGCAAAGCCGAACAAAAATAATGCAAGCAAAGGGTAGGAGTTTCTCTTAAGCCATTGCAGAACAATAAACATACGTTACTGTATTAAGCTGTCATTAAGAACTTGAATTTGCCAATATTTTTCAAAGCAGTACCGGTTCCGCGAACAACAGCGCGCAAAGGATCTTCAGCAATACTAACTTTTAATTTTGTTTTGGCAGCAATTCTTTTATCCAAACCTCTTAATAATGCACCACCGCCAGTTAGCCAAATACCATTTGTCAAAATATCGGCACTTAATTCTGGTGGAGCTTGTTCAAGCGCTCTAAGAATCGCTTCTTCAACCTTTATGATGCTCTTGTCTAAAGAACGGGCTATTTCATTATAAGATACATGAATAGACTTTGGAATACCTGTCATCAAATCACGGCCAAATACGGCATAATCTTCTGGTGGATTTTCCAATTCTTGCAATGCACTACCAATATTGATCTTGATTTTTTCTGCGGTTCTTTCTCCAATAAGTAAGTTATGCTCTCTTCTCATGTATTCAACAATATCTAAGTTGAATTCATCTCCAGCAACACGAATACTTTCGTCGCAAACAATTCCACCTAACGCTATAATTGCAATCTCAGTGGTTCCACCTCCAATATCGATTATCATGTTACCAGAAGGCTGTGTAACATCAATTCCAATACCAACCGCTGCTGCCATAGGTTCGTGAATCAAATAAACTTCTTTTGCACCGCTTCTTTCAGCACTGTCTTTTACTGCACGTTTTTCAACTTCAGTAATTCCTGATGGAATACAAATAACCATTTTTAATTGAGGACTGATCCAATGTTGGCGTTGATTCATCATTTTGATCATACCGCGAATCATATGCTCAGCAGCTTGAAAATCTGCAATTACCCCATCTTTCAAAGGACGTATTGTACGAATCCCTTCATTTTCTTTACCAAACATTTGCATTGCATCTCTACCAATGGCAATTACATTGCCTGTATTGCGCTCAATTGCAATGATAGAAGGCTCGTCAACAACGACCTTATCCTTGTGTATAATTAAGGTATTAGCCGTACCTAAATCGATGGCTAATTCTTGTGTCAGAAAACTAAAGATTCCCATTAAAAATTTGTTTATTATACTAAATAATTACAAAAGTACAGCAATATTTATGAATGATGTATTTTTTTTAAAAATTCTTTCCGAAACCTAAGTGCAAAATAGGTTTTTGCCATTTATTTTCTTTGTAACCATTTCCATATTCAAGCCTAACATCGTACCCAAATATCTCTACATTTAATCCATAACCTAGACCAATTAAATATGGATTTCTCGAAGATGTTACAGAAATTTGATAATTGGGATTAGTTAAAACATAGGTATTGAAAGGATTGGCATATTCTCTCGGTGTTTTTCCAATAAAAGCTGTGCCGATATCACAAAATGCAACAAGGGTTAACGTTTTGAAAAATCGAGATTCAATTACACCAATTGGTAAATATTGAATTGGACAAATTCTAAATTCTGTTTGGCTACAAATACTGCTGCTTCCAATTCTATCTCCAGCGTAAAACCCCCTTATGTATCCTGCATTTTGAATTTGAAGGAAATTTTCTCTGTTTATAAGACTAATTTGAGCGTCGTTGAATTGATTTTCATTGATCCAACCCCTGCTTCCCCCAATAAAATTTAAAATATATGATTCCCCCAATGCATATTTTGCATTTAACACACTTCGGAGTTTGAAATATTTTGAATTATATTCTGCCAAACTATTCAATTTTAAATAACTACTGTTTTTAATTTCGTTGGCCTTGATTGTGATTTGAGGGACATAAGTAGCGCTAGTTTGAAAGTTGAAATTAGCATTTCTATGTAAAATTTGCTTGCTATCTATGTTTGCGCAAAATTCTAATCCTACAAAATGTTGATTTTTGTTTTGGAACTCAGATAATCCAGGATTGTTATTCAAATAAATGATTTGCTGAAATTGATAAGTTCCACTTCCAGACAAACTAAAAAAAGGATACTTTTTGGTAATTTTTTGTTGAAATAAAAAGGTTCTATTCCTATTTTCCGATAAATTATTCTCTATTTTGTATTCTCTTAATCTGTATTCAAATTGTGTTCCGTAAGTTAATTTGGAATTCAATAAATATGAATGCACAAACGACAAACCTATCCTACGTCGGTTAAAATTTGTAAACGATGTAAAATCGAACTTATGCTTATTGTTCGAACTTGCCAATTTCCCATTGAAGAATATAGTATAAAAGGAATTAAAGAGTGATTTCATTGGTACATCAATGCTGTACGGCAAATTCATTTCCTGATTACTCAATAGTAAATTAGCTTTTGTTGCGTAAAACCAATTTTCATAAATAGATATAATAGGTGATTTTATATTCTCGATTTTTAAATAATGGGTGCGTTTTCTATTCGGATAGATTTTGAAATTGCTTAAAAAATAACCATATGATGAATCTAATAATTTTGATTTGTTTTCAATTGCTACTTTTTTAACTGTATCGAAAGAATAAGATTTCGGTTGAAATGTATCCGAAAGAACAAAGTCTTCACCCAAACCCATTTCATTCATGTAAAAATGTTTATTGGAGTAAAATACTTCATAAATTGATTTTTTGTCATTGCTCAAGGTTTGAGCGTAAAACAATCCTTTGGTATCCAACGCCTTAATTGTCCACGCGCTATTTTTGTTTTCTAAATAAATGAGTTTTTGTTTTGACTCACTGCTTCGAATGAAACTAATTCTATTCGGTGTTTCTTGAATGAAATTTTTTATGTTTACGGGAAAATCAACTTCTTTATCGGTATAAATGATATTGGAAATTCCATTTTTGAGGGATTCAATTTCAGATTTGAACTTGTCTAACTTAATTGAATATTTAATTCTAGATAATACAATAGATAAATCGGAATTGATTAGATAATCTTCAATTTTATCTTGGTTGTTGGCATTCAAGATGAAAGATTTCGAATCTCCAGACAAATTAACCAAATAACTAATTCCGCAGTTTTCAAAAATGGCATAAAAACTATCATTCAGCATTTTTAAACTTCTGTATATACCCACTTTGCCAAGTTTTTTGGATATTTTAGGTGAATTGAAATGCCATTCATGATTATTGAAATACAATAATGCATTATTTTGATTAGCACTATAAAATGACGTTTGATTTAAGCGAATTGATGGGTATAAACCTATGAAATTATTTTCAAGAATGCACGCATATTTATTGCCTTTTTTAGAGATGATTTTCTCTGATAAAGGGTATTCAATCCGAATCAATTTCCATGAATTTAAAGTATCACTTTGTAACAAAGTTATTATTCCATCGGGTTTTTCAGATGTATTAATCTGTAAGTCGTAATTTAAGGGTCGTTTCGACTTGAAGTTTTCTATTTCTTTGGTTCTTTCTTTTAACCAATCTTTAAAACTGATACCAAAATAATACCCAAAAGAATTATCAAAACTGTTAGCTGATCTAATTAAATTCCAAAATGCACTGTTGAAATTTTTGCCTTTTTCTTTTTCAAATAAATACCACAGAACGGTACCAAAAATATGCTGTTCTGACTTAGGTATATTGTTGATATTACTAAACTTTCCGAGGTTGTTGTATAATTCAAACTTTTGAAAATCCATTACTTGAATACTGTTGGCAAAATAATTAACAAATCCATACACCATCCAATCGGGTACCCTTTCTGCATAAGCATTGTCTGATTTTTCCCTTAAAGTTAAGCCGAATAAATACTCGTCAATGAATTGTTTCGCAATCCCATATCGCAATTGAATTTTGATATCAGAGATATTACCCATTAAAAAAACAGGGAAATAGATTCCAATATCCTCTTTTTCTGCAACTGAATTCTCGAAATTCCCTAAATAATGAAAACGTTGATAATTTTGATATTCTCCCAATTCATCAAATAAAATCAAACGAACTTTATCAGACATTTTATACAGTAAGTTTTTTTCTAATTCGAAAGTGGTATTTTGTGCAATTGCAAAAATACTATCAGTTAACTTGTGGTTTGAATCCAAACGACTAGACAAGTCGTGTGACATTACGATTTCAACTTGTCCTTGAACACTGGTTTTTGAATTTCCTTCTATATACTGACCATAAGTAAATATAGAACATAGAAATGTCCCCAAAAACACAAATAGAACCTTATTCAAAACGAAAAATCGCGACATATCTAAAATGTCAAAAATACCACTATATTATTAATTATTTTAAAAACGGGCTGTTTTTAGATTTTCAATTGAAAATAACAAGCGATTATAATAGTTTGTTTGTAATTTTGAAACAAATTATATGTCTATGGAAAATTCACAATATTATATTGATTTAGAAGATCAATTCGGCGCTCACAATTACCATCCAATTCCTGTTGTTATTGAAAAAGGCGAAGGGATTTTTGTTTGGGATGTAGAAGGAAAACAATATTTTGATTTTTTATCGGCATATTCTGCTGTAAATCAAGGACATTGTCATCCAGCTATCATCAAAGCGTTGAATGATCAATCTCAAAAGTTAACACTTACAAGCCGTGCATTTCACAACAATATATTGGGTGAGTATGAAAAATACATCACCGAATTGTTTGGATATGATAGGGTATTGCCGATGAATACCGGTGTTGAGGGTGGTGAAACAGCCATCAAGCTTGCACGTAAGTGGGCATATGAAGTAAAAGGCATTGCAGAAAATCAAGCTGAGATAGTTTTTGCTGAGGGAAATTTTTGGGGTAGAACAATTGCCGCAATTAGTTCAAGCACAGATAGCGATAGTTACAATAACTTTGGTCCATTTGTACCAGGATTTTCAATTGTACCATACAATGATTTGGCAGCTTTAGAAGCAAAATTTCAAAATAAGAATGTCTGCGCATTTATGGTTGAACCTATTCAAGGTGAAGCGGGTGTAGTAGTACCAGATAATGGATATTTGAAAGGGGTGAGGGACTTGTGTGATAAATACAATGTGCTTTTGATTGCCGATGAAGTACAAACAGGTATAGCAAGAACTGGTAAATTATTTTGTTGCCAGCATGAAAATGTAAAACCCGATTTGTTGATATTAGGAAAAGCATTGGGTGGAGGAGTTCTTCCTGTTAGTTGTGTTTTAGGTAACAACGAAGTAATGTTAACATTGAAACCTGGACAACACGGCAGCACTTTTGGAGGGAATCCTCTGGCTTGTGCGGTAGCAATGGCCTCTTTAAAAGTAGTTGAAGATGAGAAATTGGTAGAAAACGCAACCAAAATGGGAGCGTTGTTCAGAGAAAGATTAGAAAATATGAATTTTCCTATTTTCGAATTGGTTCGTGGCAAAGGATTGTTAAATGCAGTTGTTGTAAAGCCTTTTGGCAATGGAAAAACAGCCTACGATATTTGTATTGCACTAAAAAACAACGGTTTGTTGGCAAAACAAACCCATACACATATTATCAGATTCGCACCACCGTTGGTAATTAATGAAGCGCAAATCAATGAAGCTTGCGATATTATTGAAAAGACAGTAAAAGAAATGTTGTAATTGTTTTTGGATTGTAAAAGTATTTTTCCTATTTTTGCACTCCCTTAACAACGCTCGGGTGGCGGAATAGGTAGACGCGCAGGACTTAAAATCCTGTTGGCAGTAATGTCAGTACGGGTTCGATTCCCGTCCCGAGCACCATGCGGAAATCTCTTTTTCCGATATTAATTCCCCTAATCATTTTTGCATGTGGGAAGTCCTTGCCCGATGGTGCAAGGTATATATCAGACACCGATACTACTTTCTCTGCCGATATTCGTTCAATCTCTGCAAAAATCAATCTTGAACCAAGAAACGCTGAAAATTATTACCTGAGAGGGAATTCTTTTTACTTTTCTAATAAATTCAAAGATGCAATAATTGATTTAAATACTGCGATAGTTATTGCTCCTAAAAACCCATTATACCACTTGCGAATTGGCGAAAGTTACTTATTGTTAGATTCTGCAAATTATGAAGGGGCTAACAAACATTTGAATGAAGCCATTCAATTAAATCCCAAATACGATGAAGCCATATTTTTACTGGCAAAATTGAATGTTGCGCGTCAACAATATCCTGAGGCTGAGAAGTTGTTAGATAGAATTATCGAAATGCCAGATTATAAAGAAAAGGTTCTTGTTCTTAAATCTGTTGCATTAAAAGAGCAGAAAGATACAATTAAAGCCATTCAAATGATTGATAAGGTTTTGGTGATTAATCCCAATAACTTTGATGCAACCATGCAAAAAGCCATGTTTATATTGGAAAAAGATCCGTATATGGCAATGAAGTATATTGATAAAGCTATAGTGTTAAATGAATTTAGTGATGAAGCAATCTATACCAAAGGATTATTAATGCAGCGAATGGAAAACTATAAAGATGCAGTAAAGCTCTACGAAAAAGTAAACAAAATAAACCCTTTCCATGTGTTAGCCTATTACAATAGAGCCGTGGTTGAGAATTTATTTGAAAATTACGATGATGTTATCAAATATTGCGATAAATGCACAGAATTGAATCCAATGTTCGACAAAGCCTATACTTTACGTGGTTGTGCAAAGATGTCACAGCATAAAAACGTTGATGCGATCGATAATTTTAACAAAGCATTGAAGTTGAATCCGAATTCTTCAATTACCAAAGAGTACTTGAATCAGATTAATAAGTAACAAATTTAAAAAGCATAAAAAAAAGACCCGAATCGGGTCTTTTTTTTTATAAACTTCAATTCTATTTGTAAATTATTTAGATAAAGTCATTCTCCAAGTGATTCCCTTACCGCTATTGTCAATTCCTCTAAATCTTAAAACAATAGAAGTGCCACTCATTGATTCAACAAACCATTCAACAGTATTTCCTAAAAATTTAATATTATCAATTAAAACAATTTTACCAGCAGGATCAGGCATTGACCAGGTTCCATTTGCAGTTGCAGGTGCAGTTTTGTCACATCTTGAAGCATTATCATTCCAAATGTAAGATGTAGTTGTAGTGAATTGATAAGTGTCATCTCTAGAACATACATCATAAGTTTCAACATTACCACTTTCAGAACTGTCTTTGAATGAAATTGATTTCCAAGCACGCATCATCAGAACTTGTTGTGTTGTTTTTCCTGTGATATCATCCGAGTCAGCAGCAGTTGTGCTGTCTTTTCCGCATGAAGCAATAAATCCTACTGCCACTAGCGCTAATCCTAAAATTACTTTTCTCATATTCTTAATTTCAAATATATGGTTTAATTAAAACAAATTCAACGTTTGTATAAAATTCTTAGTCCTTTTTCATGATTTAATTCATTAAGATTGCCTTAAATCATTGATAACTTCAGCAGCCATTTGCAATCCAAATAGGGCTGGCATAAAGGAAATAGTTCCGTAAAAAGATTTTTTAAAATTTGAGCCATCGGTTAGCCTTAAGCTTTGTTTGTGTAGTGGGCCATAATTAAAGACAGTTTTAAAGCCACTGTAAATTTTATGTTTATGAAGGCGTTTTCTTACTATTTTGGCGAAAGGACAATTATAAGTTTTGGAAATATCTACAACCTCAACAGCGCTGGCATCGGTTTTTCCACCAGCACCCATACTGCTAATAAATCGTTGATTTTGTTCAATACAGGTAATTATCAAAAATAGTTTTGGAGAAACAGAATCAATGCAATCCATTACATAGTCGAATTTATTATTTTGAATTAATGCAATTGTATCTGCAGGAAGTTGAAACTTATCAATAACGGTTAATGATAAGTTCGGATTAATATCCATTAATCTGTTTGCCATTACTTCTGCCTTGCCCAATCCAACTGTTGAGGATAGTGCAGGTAATTGCCTATTTTTATTTGTGTTGTCAACAATATCACCATCAACGATTGTCATTTTACCTACGCCCGCTCTGCATACAAATTCAGCTGCAAAACTGCCAACGCCACCCAATCCAACAACCAAAACATTGGAATTAATTAATTTGCCCAATTGATCTTCTCCCAATAGAAGTTCAGTTCTTTCTAGCCATGAAAAATCTGCCATAAGTGCAAAAATAATGTCAGTTTTTCATTGTTTTGTTCATAATATTCTATTTTTTCATTAACATTGACTTGTGAATTACGCTAGAACCCTAATTTTTATAGCCAATTTGATGTTTTTTAATGCATTCACTTTGAATGCTCAAATTCAGATAAATAACAATCCTTTAAATTCTCCTATACTTTCGCCATCAGCCAAACTCGTATTTAATAACAATGCAGGTTTCCGAAATTTATTCCCTCTATCAAACAATGGGAAATATTTTGTAGTTGCCCAACTTAATACAGGACTTGAAATTAACGATATTTCTGATTTGACCTCAAATGTTATTTCGGCCTATGGCGATATTATTCATTTGAATCTATCTAATCTTGAATTGCAGTCTATATCCCTCGATACAAGATTTAAATACATCGATGTTGCAAGTAGGTTTAATGCACCAAGGTTTCAAAATGACAAATCTAGGATTCACTCAAATGTACCGGAGGCTCAGTTTTTATTGGGTTCACAATCAAGCAATATAATAAAAGGGAAGGGGGTTTTGGTTGGAATTGTAGATATTGGATTTCAATTGGATCATCCAACTTTTTATGATGGAAATGGAAATCAATATAGGGTTTTGAGATTTTGGCAACAAAATGGCACTTCAGGTAAAAGCCCAGGAAACTACGGCTATGGTCGCTTATTGTCGAATCAAGCCGCAATATTGGCTGAATACGACAATGATGGAACACACGGCACCCACGTGGCTGGAATTTCTTCAGGATCGGGCTTTCAATCACCCAACAATATGTACCAAGGAATGGCACCAGAGTCAAATATGGCATTTGTTTCTATCAAATATGCCAACGATACTCTTGGTGGAAGTGCCAAAGGTGATTATTTGGTAGCTAATTCAACCATTTTAGATGGGTTTGATTACTTAATTAAATATGCAGATTCTGTAAAAATGCCGGTTGCTTGTAATTTAAGTTGGGGAATGCATACGGGTCCGCATGATGGAACATCGGTATTTGATTTGGCGGTTAATAATATTGTAAATCAAAAGAGCAAATGGGGGGCAAAACCCTTCGGACGGGCAATCGTTGGTGCCAATGGAAACGATGGTAGAAACAATATGCATATAGGATTATCGTTAAATAACGATACTTTCCACACATTGGCAATGGATAGAAGCAGAACCAATTACAAAGATGAAAATATTTATTGTGATTTTTGGGCAGAAAAAGGCGCTACATTGCAAATAAAGGTGAGTTTGGTTGATTCCAATAACCAAGAAATTGTAAGCTCAGGCTTTGCCAATTTTCATCAGAATAATGTATTAAGTAATAATCTTATTTCTGGAGTTGATACTTTTAGTTATGTACTGTCTTTTCAAAAATCATATGTAAACAATGGGAAATCTAATGGTTTGTTGGTGGCGCAAAGCGCAGGACATAAAAGATTTATAAAAGTTTCCTTTACTGGAGTCGGTTATGTAAATGGTTGGAATTCAGGTAGAACTTATCAATGGACATCGGGAACATTTAGAAGTTACATAGGATCTTTATATCCTACTAATTTCATTGAAGGCGATGAAAATTCCTCCATGGGTGAAAACGGGGGTACGGGCAATTGTGTAACCAGCGTTGGTGCTTATACCAACAGAAAAGAGTGGGTTAATTTTGAGGGAAAACCAAAGTCCGACAATAATTTAAAGGTAGGTGAGTTGGCGTCGTTTAGTAGCCGTGGTCCTCGAATTGATGGTAGAATAAAGCCAGATGTTGCTGCACCTGGTCAACTTATTGCTTCAGCTGTGAATTTTAGACAAGTTCCAGGTTGGATGAACGATGAAATTATCTATAAAACAAAACATAACGGAAATGATGTGGTTTGGGCGTTATTTAGTGGAACAAGCATGGCTGCTCCTCATGTAAATGGAATTGCAGCTTTGTTACTTCAAGTTTCTAGTACTTTAAATTCAGCAGAAGTTGCAGAAATTTTCAGAATAACCGCTCAAAGAGATAGTTTCACAACCCAAGATTCAAATCATAATTATGGCTATGGAAAGGTAAATGCGCTAAATGCATTAAAATATGTACTCAATTTGAATACAGTAAGTTCTATTGAAAAGGATTTTCAACCCGTATTGTATAAAAAAGATAATTGTTTTAAATTAAATGATTTAAATGGAATTACCGAAACATTCAATTTAAGCATTTACGATGCTTTGGGTAGAGAAATATTCAAAGGTATTTCACCAAATAACACTTGGAACTGTAATTCAAACTTTTCAGACGGTATTTATTATTACCGAGTACAAGGCTTTTCCAGATTTGCTAAAGGCAGAATTATTATCGAAAACTAATTGGCGTTTTTCCAATCAATATACGATTGAACGTGTCTAGTCTTTTTGTTGTCGTAGATGTCAGAGATGGTAACCATGATTCCAGTTTCCTCAACATCACCAAAGTGATCATTGATAGCTGTACCGAAGGTTTTCATTGTTGGACTTAAATTCATGTAAGAATTAAAGAGGGGCGGGATATTTTCTCCCATAGCCCTGACTCTTTGATTCAATATTTGATGGGCTTCCTTATATGGAAGACCTTTGATTTCTTTAATGAATTCAGCACAATCGTGTTTGCGATGAATTGGATTCAATGGGCGGGCCAATTCTTCTGTATCTGGGAATATCGTTTCCATAAATGCAAGAATTGTATCTCTAGCTTCAATATGAAAATCTGTGTACATGGTAATTTTTCCGAAAAAATAATTCATTTCTGGATTATCCATAACCAAAGCTCCCAAGCCATCCCATAAATTATCTAATGAAAATAATCCTTTTCTACTTTCTGTACTTGGTTGATAATCAGGTTGAACAAAGCTTCTACCTAATTCAATCGTTGAAGGAAAATAGTCTTGCTTTAACTTCTCGGAATATGTAAATATTTCAGTTGTAGATAAATGATAGTTCCCTGTTTCATCCTTGGCATCTCGGCAAAGTATGAATCGATATCCACCAACAATTTCTTCATCTATTGGATTCCATACAACAAGTTGATTATAAGCGTATTTACCCGTATCAAATTCATCCAAATCTATAGATTTACCAGTGCCACCACCAGCCAATCTAAAAGATACTTCGCGCAACCGTCCAACTTCTTTCAATAAATTGGGTTTGTCGTTGCCATTGAATATAAATATATGATTACCAACGTTATTCGTTGGTCTAACAAAAATATCTTTGGTAAGTTCAGACTTTAAAATCTGCCTATCTATCTTATCAATGATTTTCTCCATTATAATAGTTAAAACAGCAAGTTAAGAATTTGAAACGAATTCCAATGTTAAATTGTTTTTAATCTGGTAAACAAAATTTTTCAATTGCTGTGCATCTGCCAATATTTTCTTCTTTGAAAATTTTGTGTATTCAATTGGTTTACCGAAATATACAGTTATTGCTTTACCTTTTTGTTTATATAGTTCATTGGGTAATAAAAGCATTTCAATATTAAACTTCAAAGATAAGAATTTACGAAAATTTGCCACATTATAGAACATTTTAGAGTTCTCTCCCTCTATAAAAGTAGGCACAATGGGTAATTGGTGCTCGATACTCTTACTAATTACACTTTTTTGCCAAGGCAAGTCCATTATTTTGCCATTTATTTTTCTTGAGCATAAACCAGCAGGGAATACCAATATGGCTTTATTTGATTTGTATTCATTTGAAATTAACGATAAATGATTTTTGCTATTTTTACTCAGTTTGTTAACCGGAATAAAATGATCCTTTAAAGGAGCAATATGCATGAGTATGTCGTTTGCCAAGAATTTAAAATCATCTCGCACTTTCGACACACCAACCATCAATGCCATTCCATCTAATCCACCCAAAGGGTGATTTGACGCTACAATACAACCTCCAGTTTCTGGAATATTCTCTAATCCAACAAATGTAATTTTAGCACCCATAACATCAATGGTATATTGTGCAAAATCAACACCATTCAAGTCTTTGCCTTCTCTAAGAACGCTATTCATTTCATCCTGATGAATGAAATTCTTGAACCATGTTACTATAAATTTAGGTATCCAAAATTTCAATTTTGGACTCTTTTCTTGCAAAATTTTGTCAATATCTATTTGCAAGACATCCCTCATTTTGTTTCTAGAATTGCTTTTTTTGTTGCCTCTAATATTTCAAACGCAGCTTCTGAACTGCTAGATTCTGAATAAACCCTTAGAACTGGTTCAGTTCCGCTAGGTCTAATCATTACCCAACTGCCATTGTCGAGTCTGAATTTAAATCCATCTGTATCTTCTGTTGAAACAACATTATATTTCCCAAAATTTGTATAACTATTTGATTTGCAATTTGAAATAATTAACTCTTTCAACTCATTGTTTAAGTGTAAATCATATCTCTCTACAGCAAATGTTCCTACTTTTTCATAGATCTCTGAGATCAATTGAGAAATAGACTTGCCGGTTTTCGCCATGTATTCCATTAATACCAATCCCATCCAAACACCATCTCTTTCAGGAATGTGACCTTTTATTCCAATTCCACCGCTTTCTTCAGCACCAATTAAAACATCATCGGTAACCATATATTCACAAATGTATTTGAAACCGATTTTTGTAGTTATGGATTCGATACCTTTAAGTTCACACAATTTCTGAACTTTATCACTCACAGAAAAGCTTTTTACCACTTTGCCAGAATAACCTTTGAATGTGGTTAGGTACTCAATCAATAACAATATCAAATGATGGCTATCAACAAAATTTCCTTTTTCATCAAAAAATCCAATTCTATCGGCATCACCATCAGTTGCCAAACCACATGAATATTTATTCGAAACTCTAATTTCCTCAGATATTTCAGGTAAGTTTTTAAGAATAGGCTCTGGAGCACGTCCTAAAAAACCAGGGTTATTGTCACCGTGCAAGATTGTGCTTTTTGGCAATAGTCTTTTAACAATGTTTTTGCCCGCACCAAACATGGCATCGTAAATCAATTTCTCTGATTCTTTTTCCAATGCATCCATATCAAAAGATTGTTTGCAATGATTTAAGTACAATTCTTCAAAGTCAGAATAAACAATCATTCCTGAATTTACCAATTCATCAAAGCTAACTTTATTCTCGATTTCCTCATCTAAAATAAGTTCCTCAACCTTTGAAACTTCAGAAGGAATAGCTGGTCCACCGTAATTGGCTTTAATTTTATAGCCATTATACGATGGAGGATTGTGAGAAGCAGTTAAAATAATACCTGCGCCCATTTTCAATCTGTTTGCCGCCAATGAAATCATTGGGGTAGACACATATCCTGTTGATAATAATACTTTTATTCCGTTTGATGCCAATTGAATTGCAGTTTCTTTGGCAAACATTTCACCACCAAAACGACAATCGTAACCAACAGCACAAGATTTATCTAAATCTGAGTTATTTAACCACTTAGCAGTTGCCAAAGCAACTCTTTTTACATTTGCAGTTGTGAAATTATCACCAATAATTTCTCTCCAACCGTCAGTTCCAAATTTAATTTGATACATTTCTAATATTTTAATTAAAGGCGTTTTCGCCTGTTATTTCCATTCCTAAAATCAATAGGTGAATGTCGTGCGTTCCTTCATACGTAACAACCGACTCCAAATTCATCATATGTCGCATGATAGGAAACTCACCTGTTATTCCCATACCGCCAAGCATTTGTCTCGCTTCTCTGGCAACATTCAATGCAATTTCAACATTGTTACGTTTTGCCATAGAAATCTGAGCAGGAGTAGCCAAGCCTTTGTCCATTAATTGTCCCAAACGCCAAACCAATAATTGTGCTTTCGTAATTTCAGTGAGCATTTCTGCTAATTTCTTTTGCTGAAGTTGAAACGCACCAATAGGTTTGTCGAATTGGATTCTCTCTTTAGAATATCTTACTGCCGTATCGTAGCAATCCATTGCTGCACCAAGAGCGCCCCAACTGATACCATATCTTGCAGAATTCAAACATGTTAATGGGCCCTTAAGTCCCTCTACACCAGGAAGAATATTCTCTTTCGGAACTTTTACATTATTGAATACCAATTCTCCAGTTGCGCTAGCTCTTAAACTCCATTTTCCATGGGTTTCAGGAGTTGTAAAACCTTCCATGCCGCGTTCAACAATAATTCCTTTGATTTTTCCTTGGTCATTCTTTGCCCAAACTACAGCAACATCTGCAAAAGGAGCATTGCTAATCCACATCTTCGCTCCATTTAACAAAACATGATCGCCTTTGTCTTCGAACTTTGTTGTCATTCCCGAAGGGTTTGATCCGTGATCTGGCTCTGTCAATCCAAAGCAACCAAGCATTTCACCGCTTGCTAATTTTGGTAAATATTTTTGTTTTTGTTCTTCCGAACCAAACTTATAAATAGGATACATAACCAAAGACCCTTGAACGGAGGCTGTACTTCTCACTCCGCTATCACAACGTTCAAGTTCTTGCATGATAATTCCATAGGTTGTATAATCCATGCCACCACATCCATATTCAACAGGCAATTGTGGACCAAAGGCACCAATATCTCCTAATTTTTTAACGATGTGCTGAGGGAATTCACTCTTTTGCGCAAAATATTCAATAATTGGACTTAAATCCTTTTTTACCCAATCTCTAACAGATTGTCTAATTAGTTTTTGCTCATCAGATAATAAATCATCTATCCCGTAAAAATCAGGAGCAATGTATTTATCTTTTCCCCGATTCGCTTCATATAGATGCTCAATTTCTAAATTTTCCATAATTATATAAACACAAATGTAATAATCTTAGTTACTTTGTGCATTACTTTTTAGTGAACGGCATGTTAATAACAATAAGCGTTAAAGATCAATGGGCATTATTGCCAATAGGATGGTTTCCTGAAGAAATATCTGTAAAAACTGAACTATTGATAAGTGCTTCAATCGTTTACACACAAACACAGATTGAAGATGATTTGAGTAAAACAATTGATTATCAATGTGTTTCAAATGAGATCAACTATTTAAAAAATGTAAAATTTAAACTATTGGAAACAGCTGGGGAGTATTTGATAAATAAATTGCATGTTGAACTGCACGAAAAGGTGGACATTCAGAAAATAACCGTTGAGTTTAAAAAATTGAATATTGCCAATTCGCATACAAATTGCGCATTTCATGGAATATTTATCGAAAAGTCTTTCATTTAAGTGAATCTTCAGTAACTAATCATTAAATTTGAATGATTCATGAGAAAAACATTTTTTTTCATTATTTTATTGTCTTTAAAATCCTTGGTTTTCGCACAATCTGTGGGTATTACCGGTTGGGTTTTTGATTATAGTTCGTTAGAGAAAATATCAGGGGCAATTGTTTTAGACGATAAAAGTAATTTTTATTGTGAAACCACCGAACAGGGTTATTATCAATTGGTTTCTAAGAAAGGGAAACGCGAAATAGTTTTTGCAGCACCTGGTTATAAAACGCAAAAAATAGTTTTAGACTTAACAGGATCACTCGTAAAGAATGTTTTTTTAAAACCCGTAGATTTCGATGAAGATGATTCGTCATCTGAGTTCACATCACTATTTAACGATAAAACGAGCTTTTACAAATTACTTCCTAGGCAAATCAAACAAGGAACATCAATATTTAGTATCAATGATCCTATTAAAATTATTCAATATTTACCTGGTGTTTCGGGGGGGATAGAAGGCCTTTCAGGTTTGTATGTGCGTGGTAGCAATTCCGATCAAAATTTAATTTTAATGAATGGATTGCCTTTGTATGGAAACGGTCATATTTGGGGATTAATGTCGAATTTCAATCCTGAAATTATTCAAAGCTGTGATTTTTATAGGGGTGTGGCTCCTGCGAGATATGGCGGCAGAGCGGGAGGAGGAGTTTTGGATGTTCAAACAACTGCAGGTAGTGCAGAAAATTGGTCGGGTTTAGTAAACGTAGATGTAGCAACATTTAACGTGGCCATTAATGGACCTATCGATAAACAAGGTAAAGTAACCACTTCATTGGCATTTAGAAGGAGTTATTTGGATTGGATATTGGGTGATCAAAGCTTTTTGGTAGGAAATGTTCACGATTTTAATTTTAAACTCGGGTATAAGAAGGACATCAAAAATCATTTTGATTTTTGGTTTTATAATGGTAGAGATAAGTACGGTGTTAATTTTAGCGCCAATGGTAAAGATTCTATTGGCAGAAGAATTGATTTCACCTTAGGAATTGGTGCTGTTTGGCAAAACACTTTGGCAGGGATGAATTATTCACATGTGTTTAATTCAAAACATTATATGAATTTTTCAGCCGGTTTTTCAAGATATACCTATAAGTTTTCAAATTCAATTACCGGAAACATTTCAACCGATACCACATTTAGTACAGTACAAATCAGCGATATTTCTTTCAGTAGCATTACTGATTATTCGCTTAAAGCTGATTTCTTTTATATGTTGGGACCTGAAAGCAAATTGAGATATGGTTCGCAGTTGATTGTTCACGACATGAATCCCAACGCCGAATCATATTATTATAAAAATTCTCAGATAAATAAGGTAATTGACACTACTTACGGGCTGTTTAACAGGAAATTTGTAACGGAATTCTCAAATTATGCCGAAATCGAATTTCATCCAAATGAAGGAATGAGTATGAATTTAGGTGGCAGGGTTTGGACGTATTTATCGGCTGATAAAACTTACATGAGATTTGAACCAAGGTTCATACTAAGTCAACAACTCGAAGGAAAAAAGAGAATTCAACTAGGTTTTTCTGTTGCCAACCAAGGAATCCATCAATTGTCAAGTGTTTCTGGAATCCTTCCCCAAGATGTTTGGTTTCCAACAACAGGAAATTTTATCCCTCAAAAAACGACACAGTTTACGATTGGATTTTTAAAGCCTTTACATAACAGTTTAGAATTTTCTATGGAATATTATTATAAGGATTTCCAAGGAATTACTGAAATTACTGGTGTTGAAGCAGATCAACTACAAAAGTCCTACTGGGAACAAACAATTTTACAGGGAACCGGTACTTCACAGGGTTTAGAATTTTTGATAACTAAAAAAACTGGTCAATTAAACGGTATTTTATCATATACAATCAGTGCAACGGATCGTAAATTTAATGATTTGAACAACGGTGAAAAATTTGATTTCCGTTGGGACAGAACGCATAAATTTAATTTACAAATGGCATATCAGGCTTCACCAACCCTAACATTCAATTTTGCTGCAGTTGTGATGTCTGGAAATGCAGTTACTGTGCCAACTTCTAAATATTTCACCACAGATGGCACCATGGTTTTTGACTACAGTCAAAAAAATAATTACAAAATGCCTCTTTATAAGAGGGTTGACATAGGATTCACCAAAGAAATAAAACCAGAATTCCATGATGATTACCATGAATATTATGGCATCTATTTATATAATTTCTTTGGATGGGATAATCCAGTAATTGCAAGATTTCAAAAAGATGATGTTGGAATTACAAAATTAATGGGAGTGAGTTATTTTAAATTCGTTCCTTCGGCATTTTATCGTTTACAATTCTAATCTATGAAAAAGTACTTTTTTTTGAGTCTAATTTTTCTATTTCTGTTTGAGAACTGTTCAAAAGAACTTGATTCTTCAACCATTAAATATAAAGACAAATTGGTAGTGAATTTATTGGCATATGATAACGACGTTTTGGCTGTACATGTCGGTAAATCATTATCACTATTTGATTCAACTCCTGAAAAGTTAATAGAAACCGCCAAAGTTTTAGTTACCGATGCGAATGGCGTTGTAAGTCAGTTGAAATTTGATATGGTTCGCCAAAAGTATATTTCTACATGGATTCCAAAAACGGGAATGAAATATACTTTGCAAGTAGATTATGGCAATTTGAATTCAACCCTGAGTGATTTTACTATTCCTATGCTCACATTGAATAACAAAGCAAAATGGACAGATAATACTTCCAAAGATTCTGTAGGTTTCCCAACTGGAACAATTGATTTCACAATTAAAGACAATGGAACCGAAAGAAATTATTATGAAATTGGTTTATTTAGATTTGACGACGTTATTTCAGATTGGCTTCCTTTTCCAATAATTTCTGAGAATCCAGAATTTGTTGACAATCAAGTTAAAAACAAAGAGGGCGCTTTAATTATACAAGATGGCAGTTTTAATGGTCAATCAAAATTGTTAAAATTCACCACGCCATACGGTACTGCGGGTACAGCTTATAAATATTTGGTAGTGATTAAGAATTTAAGCGAACAGTATTACAGATATTTTAAATCAATAGACAATTACAAGCAACAACAAGGTATATTTTCCGAACCGTCGCCAGTTTTTACCAATATTCGCGGTGGAGTTGGTATTTGTGCCGGAGCAAGTATAGTGAAAGATACCATACAATAAAAGACAAGTGAAAAAGCAACATTCAGATCATTATATTTTCGTAAAAAATGCGCATCAACACAATCTAAAAGGGATTGATGTTTCAATAAAACACAACACATTTACAGTAGTAACCGGGGTTTCCGGTAGCGGAAAATCTTCGTTGGTATTTGATACTTTATTTGCTGAGGGACAAAGACGTTACGTAGAAAGTTTAAGTTCATATGCCCGCCAGTTTATGGGCAGAATGAAGAAACCTAAGGTTGATTATATTGAGGGACTATGTCCCGCTGTAGCCATTGAGCAAAAGGTAAATACACATAATCCCCGCAGTACAGTTGCTACTTCAACGGAAATTTACGATTATTTGAAGCTTCTATTTACCAGAATTGGTAAAACAATTTCTCCAATTTCAGGCAGAGAAGTTAAACGTGATTCTGTTCAAGATGTAATTAAAGAAGCGAAAACATTAGAAGATGGGAATAGAATTTTGGTGCTAACACCCATCAAACTAGAAAAAGTTTTAATTACCGATGTTGAAGCATTAAATCAAAAAGGGTTTAGTAGGTTGTTCTTCAATAACGAAGTTTATAGAATTTCTGATGTTTTAGAAGAAAATATCATTGTTACAAGCCCTGCCTATATTGTTGTTGATCGTTTGCAAATTGATTCTGAAGATGAAAATTCTGAATCACGTATGTTTGATGCAATTGAAACTGCTTTTTGGGAGGGCGAAGGCGATTGTGCTATTTTCGTTGACAAAACAAAAGAGCTTAAAGAATTCAACAACCGTTTTGAGTTAGATGGAATTCAATTTGAAGTTCCAACCAGAGATTTTTTAAGTTTCAACAACCCCTATGGTGCTTGTAAAACTTGTGAGGGATTTGGTAGCGTTTTGGGTATTGATGAAGATTTGGTTATACCAGATAAGTCTCTCAGTGTTTATGAAGGTTGCGTGGCTCCTTGGAAAGGCGAAATAATGGGAGAATGGAAAACCCATTTTTTGAAAAAAGCTGCTGTAATTGATTTCCCAATACACCGTCCTTACCATGATCTAAACTCAGAGGAAAAAGACACACTTTGGAAAGGGAAAAAGGATTTGTTGGGATTAAATGACTTCTTCAATCATTTGGAACAGAATTTTTACAAAATTCAATACAGGGTAATGGCTGCTAGATACAGAGGAAAAACTCCTTGTACTGATTGCCTAGGAACTCGATTGCGTAAAGAAGCCGGTTATGTGAAACTTGAAAATGTTTCTAACGAAAATTCGATTTCGAGATTCTCAAATATTCAGGAAATTCTGTTAATGCAAGTTTTAGACGCGCAAAACTTCTTCCATAATTTAGAACTTAGTGCTAAGGATACTGAAATTTCAAATAGAATCATCAATGAAATAAAAACCAGATTGAATTACCTGTATGATGTAGGATTGGGTTATTTAAGTTTGAATCGCTTAAGCAATACATTAAGTGGAGGAGAAAGCCAAAGAATTAACTTGGCTACGAATCTTGGATCAAATCTTACTGGTTCAATGTATATTCTCGATGAACCGAGTATTGGTTTGCATTCTAGAGATACAGAGAAGTTAATTCAAGTATTAAAAAATCTTCAAAATGAAGGCAATACCGTAATTGTGGTTGAGCACGACGAAGATGTAATGAAACAGGCCGACCAAATCATAGATATTGGACCAATGGCCGGAAGTTTGGGTGGTGAATTGATTTATAGCGGCGATTACGAAGGATTAATTAACAACGCACACAGCCTAACTGGAAATTACTTATCAGGTATTCAAGAGATTGAAGTCCCTCAAAACCCAAGAATATCAATGAATTATTTAGAAATTATTGGTGCCACTGCCAATAATCTAAAGAACATTGATGTAAAAATACCAATTGATTCATTTACTGTGGTTACTGGAGTTTCTGGCTCAGGTAAAACAACATTAATTAAGCAAATTCTTTATCCTGCATTGGCAAAAGAATTACAACAATTCGTTTCTGTAAAAACAGGAAGCCACAAGGCCTTGTTGGGAAACAAAAAATTATTAAAAGGAGTTGAACTCGTTGATCAAAATCCAATAGGAAAAAGTTCTCGAAGTAATCCAGTTACCTATGTAAAAGCTTACGACGACATTCGTGAGTTATATGCAAATCAACCAACATCGAAATTTAACGGATATAAACCATCGCATTTTTCATTTAACGTTGACGGTGGAAGATGTGATAATTGCACCGGAGATGGTGAAACAGTTATTGAAATGCAATTTATGGCCGACATCAAGCTACCTTGTGAAGTTTGTGGTGGCAAGAGATTTAAAAAAGAAGTATTAGAAGTTGAGTTCAACGAAAAAAGCATTTTTGATGTTTTAGAATTGACGGTTGATGATGCAATTGAATTTTTCCAAAAGGAAAAAAATATTTCCGACAAATTAAAGCCATTGCAAGATGTTGGTTTGGGCTATGTGAAATTGGGTCAAGGTTCCAACACTTTGAGTGGTGGAGAAGCGCAACGTGTGAAATTGGCATTCTACCTAAGTAAAGCCAATCCATTCAAAGAAGGAGGCGCAATGTTTATTTTTGATGAGCCAACAACAGGATTGCATTTTCACGATATTAAAAAACTGTTGAAATCATTCAATGCGCTTATTGAAAAGGGAAATACAATAGTTTGTATTGAGCACAATTTAGACGTGGTAAAATGTGCAGATTGGATTGTTGACTTGGGGCCAGAAGCCGGAGATAAAGGTGGGAACTTGGTTTATCAAGGCCCTCCAATTGGTTTGCTTGAATGTACTGAAAGTGTTACTGCTCCTTATTTAAAGGAAAAAATCAAATAGAAAAATCCCTCATTATTGAATTAATATGAGGGAACTTTTTACTTTATTGGCATATTCTAATTTTATTACATAGGTACCCGAAGCAATGTTTTGAGGTACAATCCAATTGTTATTTTTGTCTAATACAATATTTCCAATTATTGCACCGTTAATGTTAACCAAACTGATTTTTGACTGACTAAAGTTAATAACTCCGCCAAAATTAATAGGCTCTCCTTTTGATACAGGATTGGGATTCAATAATAACAAATCTTTATTTTTGTATTGAATTCCTGAATAATTAAACACATCGAAATTAGCACTATCTGAAGCATAACAAATTACTTGACCAGATTTAATAGTTCTATCTGTCAATGTGAGCTTAATCTTTAAATTCTTTTGTGAATAAGCACTTAGATCAGCCAAATATTTAATCAATTTAGAAGAATCAACCAAATTCCCATTGTCAAATAAATTCCATGAATGATAACTTAATGTATCTTTAGGGATAAACTCATATTGGAAATTGGTTACGTATTTTGTAGTAAAAGATGCGTCCAAAGGATTTCTTAAATCTGCACGAACAATTTTACCAGTGGAAGAACAGCCATTGTTGTTTTTTCTAACCAGGTAAAAACTATCGCCTTTGATTAAGTTAATATTGAAACTCGCGGATTTTCCAGCATATGTTTTATTACTGTTCATTACATAAAATAAACTATCTCCTGAGTTAACTTTATTCATAGTTACACCCAAAGAATATGATTTAGGTGCATTACAAACAACAAGAGTTTGTAAATTATCTAGATTCGATGAAGGTGCAAATCCTGTATCAACGGATACTGTAATTGACTTGGATGTGTAACCACAGATTAAATTACTTGAGTCAATAACATCAATTTTGAAAGTTTGATTTTTGTTGATATTGTATAAGAAATTCGTATCGGTTTGAGGTAGATTATTTACTTTGAATCCATATTTGGAATAGTTCCATAATCCTTGAACAACTAATTTGTAATTTACATTAATACAAGGTCTGTTTTTTGAATTTGTAACATTAAAAACAACATCATTGCACCCTAAGCCTTGCCCAATACTTGTAGCAATTTGGGTAATTCCGCAATATTTAGAGGTTAATGCATAAATCATGATGGTTTTCTTTTGCCCTTGCTGACTAACAATAACATCTTCAAATGGTTCTAATTTACCAGAAGTAGGGGTTAACCAAGTTTTACCACTGTCTAATGATATTAAATAAGATGTTGCGTAAGGAACTTTTGTCCAAGTAAATCTAAATCCATTGGTAGCTTTATTTATCACTGAAACAATTGGCGCAGCTTGAGTATCTGCTCCAAAGTATTTTTTAGTTTGAGGGATACTCACGCAGCCATTTTTGCTTTTAGCCCATACATTTACGAAATTATTTCCCTTATTAAAATTGATTTTCATCAATGAATCTTTTGAAAAAGGTCCTGATTTAGAAATAACTGAAAATGAATCGCTAAAGCCATTGGTGTTTTTTGCTGTAATATTAAGTTTCTGGTTAAAACAATTTGTATCGTTTGTCAAATCAAAAGAAGCAGATAAAACCGGTTTGGTATTTACGGTAACCAATGTTGGCGTTGATGAAACTGTGCAACCATTTGAAAATTTAGCCGTCACCAAATAAGATCCAGCTTTTTTCACATACATAGAGGTTGTTTTTTGTCCTGTAGGACTCCATTGATAGGTGTGTCCTGTACTTTGCTTCACTGAAAAGAGCATTGAATCTCCTGAACAAATTGATGCAGTGGCGGTAGATGGTGTAACCACCGGATTTGTTGCACCTTGAATAACAGTAAATTTCAAAGTGTCGGGCTGAGATTTGCCTTTGGCGTTAGTTGTTTCTAAGATTGCAATTTTTGCACCGGTAGTTGCATATGTAACCGTTGGGTTTTGTTGGGTTGAACTTGTAATAGATCCACCTGGGAATTTCCAAGAGTATCCTGTTGCACTATTGGTTGAAGTTCCGCTAAAAGTTAAAGATTTAGATGAGCAATAAAATGTATCTGATATTGCTGCTTTTGCTTTAGGCAATAATGTTGAAGGAGAAATTACAAATTTCTTGGTGTATATATAATCGTCGTTATCACTGCCATTGTTATTTGTAACATTCAATACCAAGTGCATTTTAATATTGCCCATATTAGATGATGGTGCTTTCCATTCAAACACCCATGATACAGAATCTGTTGAAACTTTGTTAGTACCAGTGGACGTATGTTCAATGTAACCTCGGGTAGTTGAACCTATTAATTGTGTAAATGCAGCAGTTCTCGAATCTTTACTCGTGAAAGTTCCGGCAGGAGTGGGGTAACTCACATTTTGATCTTGTAAAGCGGTTAATTGAAATCCAAAAACAGATTTACCAGTTTCTTTATATGTAACAGTAATTTTGTATGTAGAATCAGGAATATAGCCACTGCCAGTAAAATTTCCCTTGAGACTAATTTTATTATGGTTTGTACCTGAAGTTTGCAAAGAGTATGTACCATGACAGGTAGTACAATTGCTTTCTGAAGGAGCTCCAGTATATGCAGAGGACAAACCATTTGACTTACTTTTAATGGTAACCACCGAAAGAGCCAACAAAGAGACGGACAAAACACCAATTTTTAGAATTTTCGAATTCATATTCTTCAAAATTAAATGAAATAAATTCATAATTTGAATTGTTTAAAGTTGGATGAATTTAAAATCGTAAATAATGACAATTGTTTAACATAAATTCCATCAAAAGTTAATCATTATTTTTCAAATGAATGAATTTCATAGAATGATTTCAAACAATCGTCCAACAAGTTTTTGAGATATTTGATTTTATGTCTACTTTTGAAGCTATGAAAAAATTGCTATTTTTAGCTTCATTAACAGTTTTGAGCGTTTGTTCTGTATTCGGACAAGCTACTTTGATTGAAAAAGTAGAAGCTCAAAAGGGATCGTTGAAAATTCCTTATGAGAAATATGTTCTTCCAAATGGATTAACAATTATTGTTTCAGAAGATCATTCTGATCCAGTTGCACATTTAAATGTATCTTACCACGTAGGATCTGCTAGAGAAACTCCAGGTAAATCAGGTTTTGCGCATTTCTTCGAACATATGTTGTTTCAGGGTTCAAAGCATATTGCCGATGAAGAACATTTTAAAATCATTAAACAATATGGGGGAGACGTTAATGGGAATACGACCAGAGACAGAACCGTTTATATTGAAACTTTCCCTTCTAACTTTACAGAAACTGCACTTTGGATGGAAGCAGACAGAATGGGTTGTTTCTTGGAAGCGTTTACCCAAAAGAAATTTGAAGTACAACGTGAAACAGTGAAAAATGAAAAAGGCGAAAGATTTGATGGTCCTTATGGTTTCCTAATGGAAGTGAAAGACCAAGAATTATATCCTTCAGATCACCCATATAGTTGGTCAACCATCGGATTCGTTGATGATTTGAATCGTGCAGATAGCAACGATCTAAAAAACTTCTTTTTACGTTGGTACGGTCCAAACAATGCTTGCGTAATTGTAAGCGGTGATGTAAATGCATCAGATGTAGTAAAATGGTGTGAGAAATACTTCGGTGCCATCAAAAGAGGTAAAGAGGTTACCAAGAAAAGAGTAAAACCAGTTGTTTTTACCGAACATAAATTAAAAAGCTACCCAGATCCAAATGCATCATTGCCTTTGATGTATATCACATATCCTGGTGCACCAGTTTATCACGAAGATGAGGCTGCAATGGATATGTTATCATATTTAATGGCCGGAACAAAAAGTTCAGTATTATATAAAAAGTTTACCGATGGCGAATGGGCTTTACAGTCAGCTGCAGAAAACAATCCAATGAGTGCCATTAACCATGAATTAGCTGGTGAATTTGGATTTACTTTGGTTGGTTATCCTTGGTCTGACATGTTTAAATTAAGAGATATGTTGTTTAGCACAATTGATTCATTTGAATTTAAGAATTTTTCAGATGAAGATTTATCTCGTGCAAAATCAAATTTCTTAAGTCGTTATAGTGGTGGGCTAGAATCTAATTCAGTAAAAGCAAATTATTTATCTTCATTTTGGTACTTGGGATTAAAAGGTTCTGATGGCAAGATGTATAACTTAGAGGAAGAAGCACAACGATATCAAAATGTAAAACGTGAAGATATCATTCGTGTTTACAAAAAATATTTGAAAGGTAAATTCTCTTCTACTATTGAAATTACTCCTGCTCCAACTCCTGAAGGAGAAAAACCGGTGAAATACACAAGTTTTAACCCAAATGCGAATTATAAAAATGAAGCATTGGATATTGAATATCAAAATCTAAAGTACCAAACATTAGTTGATAATTTTGACCGCGCTGTTCGTCCAACACCAACTGCTGTAAAGCCTGTTTCTGTACCTAAAACTTTCAAAAACAAATTTAACAATGGTTTGGAACTTTGGGGATCAAACTTTGATGAAACACCAAGAGTGTTTGCTCAAATTGTAATGAAAGGTGGAGAGTTATTTGAAAACGGTAAAGATATATTGCCAGGTACCTCAGAAATGTTGGCAACAAGTATGTCTAATGGTACTAAAAACAAAACTCCTGAACAATTAGAAAATGCATTAGAAAAATTGGGTGCAAATATTTCATTTAATCCAGGGGCAACATCATTTGTTGTGAATATTGGATGTGAAAAAGATAAGTTAGATGCAACGTTGGCTTTGGCTAAAGAAATGATGTTCGAGCCTCGTTGGGATAAAAAAGAGTTTGAAAAAGACAAAAAACGTATCATTGAAGGTGCAAAAAGTCAATTATCAAGCCGTGGCGTTGGTATGTCAAACGCATGGAAAAGATTGGTTAACGGTGAAAAAAATCCTTTGGGTAGATATGTAGGTTCTGATGATTACATGAAAATTGGCATGTCTGATATTCAAAATTATTATAACAAATATTTTACTCCTGACAACGCAAAATTAGTAGTTGTTGGTCCACTTACAAACGATGAAATGAATGCTAAGTTTTCATTCTTAATGGATTGGAAAGCAGGAAATGTAGTTGTTCCTAAACCAGAAGTAGCTCAGAAATTCGAAACTTCTCAATTGTTTGGAGTAAACTATTACGATGCAGAACAAAGCGATATTGTTTTAGGATTCAGAAGTTTGCCTTATGATGCAGCTGGTGAATACTACAAAAATACAATCATGAACTTTGCATTGGCTGGTAATTTCAATAGCCGTATGAACTTGAAGATTAGAGAAGAAAAAGCATGGACGTATGGAATTAGAGGTGGATTTGGTGCATCGTATGATGATTTGCCAGGTATGTATCAAATTTCTGCGGGCATCAAAGCGAGAGCTACTGATAGTGCCATTCATGAGATTTTATGGGAGGTTGAAAAATTCAAAGAAAAGGGATTAACCCAGGAAGAATTTAGTTTCACTAAATCTGCTTTATTGGCTAGTGAAGCGTTGGAATATGAATCTTTGGGTCAAAAAGTTGGATTTATTTCTTTGATGGCTAACAGAAATTTACCTACAGATTATGCTGAAAAACAATTAGAAATTTTACAAAACATTAGTCTTGCAGAATTAAATGCATTGGCGCAAAAGAATTTAAATACAGATCAAATGGTATTGGTTATTTCGGGTGATGTAATTCAAATGAAAGCAAAACTTGAAAAATTAGGGTTTGGCAAAATGCAACTTCTAAATAGAGATGGTTCTGGTAAAGTGAACTATATGAAGGCAGGTGCAACCAGTCATAAAAAGAATTATAACTAACCTTTTAGGTACTTTTAATGCAAAAAAAGGGTCGAACAGTGTTCGGCCCTTTTTTTATTGAAAAAATGTATAAAAAATGTGGGCAATATACTGACTGAATCCATATATTATTAAAGGTTTATCACTAAATTGCAATACTTATATTTTCACATGGAAGAGAATAACAATAACCTAGAAGAATTTAACGAAAGAATCATCCCAATAAACATTGAAGATGAAATGAAAACGGCATACATCGATTATTCGATGTCTGTTATTGTTTCGCGTGCACTCCCCGATGTTAGAGACGGTTTAAAGCCTGTACACAGAAGGGTATTGTATGGAATGGTCGACTTAGGTTTGGCATCAAATAGACCTTATAAAAAATCTGCCAGAATTGTGGGAGAGGTGTTGGGTAAATATCATCCACATGGCGATAGCAGTGTTTACGACACAATGGTGCGTATGGCTCAAGATTGGAGTTTGCGTTATCCTTTTGTTGATGGTCAAGGAAACTTCGGTTCTATTGACGGTGATCCACCAGCTGCAATGCGTTATACGGAAGCTAGAATGAGGAAAATTGCTGAAGAAATGATAACAGATATCGATAAAAATACTGTTAACTTCAAACCGAATTTTGACGAAAGCTTGCAAGAGCCAACAGTAATGCCAGCAAAAGTTCCTAATTTGTTAATCAACGGAGCGAGCGGAATTGCTGTGGGTATGGCAACAAATATGGCTCCACATAATTTAACAGAGGTTTGTGAAGGAGTTATCAAGTATATTGACAATAACGACGTTACCATTGAAGAATTAATGGAAGTGGTAAAAGGTCCAGATTTTCCAACTGGCGCTGTAATTTATGGCGTTGAAGGTATTCGTGATGCTTTTGAAACTGGCCGTGGTCGTATTGTTATGCGTGGTAAAGCCGAATTTGAGCAATCAAGTACGGGCAAAGAAATGATTATCATTACAGAAGTACCTTATCAAGTTACACCTTCGCAAATTATTGTAAAAACAGTTGATTTAATCCATGAGAAAATTATTGATGGTATATCGGCTGTTCGCGATGAATCAGGTAGACAAGGTATGCGTATCGTTTTCGATTTGAAACGCGATGCCATTCCGAATATTATTTTAAATCAATTATACAAATTCACCCCATTACAAAGTAGTTTTTCAGTAAATAATATTGCATTGGTTGCAGGTAGACCTGAAATGTTAAATCTAAAAGATATGATTAAGCATTTCGTGAACCACAGACATGAAATAATTTTACGTAGAACCAAATATTTACTTGAGGAAGCTAGAAAACGTATTCATATTTTGGAGGGACTAATTATTGCGTTAGATAATTTAGATGCAGTAATTAAATTAATTAGACAAAGTAAAAACCCTGATGAGGCGAAAGAAGGATTAATGTCGAACTTTGGATTGAGTGAAATTCAGTCTAAAGCAATCTTGGATATGCGTTTACAACGTTTAACAGGTTTGGAAATTGATAAAATCCGTGATGAGTACAATGCCATTTTAAAAGAAATCCAATATTATGAAAGTATTTTGGCAGATGAATCATTGAGAATGCAAATTATCAAAGATGAAACCAATGAAATGGTTCAGAAATATGGTGATAAACGCAAAACCAGGATTGAATTCAATGCAGAAGAAATCAATATTGAAGATTTAATTCCAAATGAAGAAGTTGTAATTACCATTTCTCACAAAGGTTATATCAAACGTACTGCCCTTTCTGAATACAAAGAACAAAATAGAGGAGGTAAAGGATTAAGAGGGGTTGCACACAGAGATGAAGATTTCGTTGAACATTTGTTCATCGCAAGTACCCACAATTATTTACTATTATTCACAGAGCAAGGTCGTTGTTTCTGGTTAAAAGTGTATGAAATTCCTGAAGGTCAAAAAGCAACCAAAGGACGTCCAATTCAGAACTTAATCAGTATCCCTCAAGACGATAAAATTAAAGCTTATTTAAATGTAAATAACTTAAAAGATCCTGAATACCTAAATAGTAAATCTATTATTATGGTTACTAAAAAAGGTACTGTTAAGAAAACTACATTAGAAGCATATAGCCGCCCAAGAACCAATGGTATCAATGCCATTACAGTTAGGGAAGGAGATGAATTGTTACAAGCCCATTTAACTGATGGTGATAGCGAAGTTATCATTGCGAAGAAAAAAGGAAAAGCAATTCGTTTCCCAGAAGCAAAAGTGAGACCTATGGGTAGAACTGCTTCGGGTGTGAGAGGTGTTACCCTTGAAGATGACGAAGATGAAGTAATTGGAATGGTTTGTGTTAATCCTGCTAAGGAAAATACCACAATTTTGGTGGTAAGTGAAAAAGGATATGGCAAGCGTACCGATTTAGAAGATTACAGAATCACGGGTAGGGGTGGTAAAGGTGTGAAAACCATTTCAGTTACTGAAAAAACCGGCCATTTGGTAGGATTGATGAGCGTAACAGAAGAAGATGGGTTGATGATTATTTGTAAAAGCGGTATGACAATTCGTATGGCTGTTGACAAACTAAGGATTATTGGCCGTGCTGCTCAAGGAGTTAAGTTGATTAATATTAAAGACAAAGATGCCATAGCAAGTATTGCAAAAACGCCAAAAGAAGAGGATGAAGAAGAAGAAAACCTAGAGTTCATTGGCGATGGCACGATTGTTGAAGGAAGTGAATTAGAGGTAATGGATTCAGAAATCGAAAATGCTTCTGATGAAGATACCGAAGATGCTGATGATAATGATGAAAACACCGAAAACACAGAAACCGATGAATAAAATCAACTTAAAAACACTGGTATTGGCCTTGCCAATGATGTTCTTTTATGCTTGTGGTGCCCAACCTAAAGCAATTAGCACTGCCGAATTTAGTTTGGAGAGTGGTCAAATTGATGAACTACTAGTTGCTAAAGAAGAAATCGACAATGCATCTAAACATGAAAAAACCAAAAATTCTGCGAGAATGTGGTTTGTTAGAGGCAAAGTTTATGCGCGTATTTACGACAAAAGGAAAGTAGAACTAATCTCACCTGTAGCATATCTTTCTGGTATTGCTGCTGGTAAATCTTATTTGGAATTCTACAATAGTACAGACTCCAAAAAAGGAGAGTACCTAGAAGAAGCAAATAATGAACTAAAGTTTGGTTATATTTCAACTTTTTACGAGTCTCAAACCTTTGGTGAAAAATATTCTAAAGCTACAGACGCTATTTTAAAAGCAAAATTGGCAGATACTTTGGTTGAATACTACCAAATTATGTTGACTCTTTATGATAAGTTGGATACCGGTATGATCAACGATTTTAAACGTTCTCAAGTTGAGAGAAAATTCTTCATTGAGCGTTTGGCATTGTATTCATTGGGGAATTCAGATGAAACGTCAAGAATGAAAATTCTTTCGGATTTATCTAAAAACGAAAAACCAATTGCTGCTGTAGTAGAGAGTTTATCTCACATGTATCTTGAAAAACATGATACCTTGGGTGCTAAAGTTGTAATTAAAGAGGCCTTGGCTAAATCGAATGGCGATAATGATATTTTTCAAGTCTTGGTAAACTATTATATTTCAATACATAAGGAAACTGAATTATTTTCAGATATCAATGATCAAATTAAGTTAAACCCTACAACCAAAAGCTATTGGATTCGTGGTTATTTGAATGAGCAACAAAGCAAATACAACGAAGCAATTGCGGATTATTATGATTCTAGAAAATTGGATGAGTTTAATTATGATGCAAATTGGAATTTGGGTGTGGCTTTGTATAAATATAAAGTGAGAGAATTGCGTGAAGAGCAAGGGAAAGCAACTCCAGATGTAAAAAAACAAATTGAAAATCAAATTCAGGCAATCTTTACTGAGGCAAAAGGTTATTTAGAATTTGCTGCCGAAAATACCAATTATTCAGTACAAGAATTAAAAGACATAGCAAAAGCAATCAAGAACGTATGTATCGAAGTAAATGATAAAACATGTATGACTGCTCAACGTGATCGAATTCGTTTGCTAGATGGTATTTCAATTGGTGTAGGAACTAAATTCAAATATGTTGTGTCAGGAACTGCTAGTAGTTTTGATATTTCATATACAAACAAAATGAATACAGTTTCTGTGTTGACTGACATTAAAGGAAATTGGGAAAAAGAATTTGATTATATCGACAAATCAGATATGCTTTCGGTTGGTGCTCGTAACAATGGCAAATCTGGAACAGTTAAAGTTCAGATTTTTGTTGATGGTGTAATGGTAAAAGAAATGGAAGCAGAAGGAGCGGGCAAACAAGTTGCTGTTCAGATCTAATTGATTTTATATTAGAACCAAATAAAGAATAAGGATTGTAGAAGTACAATCCTTATTCTTTTACAATACTATTTAACATAATGTAAATTATAAAACAATTAAGCTGAAATCAAAGAATCATAAAGTATTCATTATATATTGCTTACATTATTCCTGAATTCATAATATTACATCCTTGTAGCATCCATTCTCAATCACAAATCTAAAATAGAATTCTTTGGCTGCCCACAATTGAAATTGTTTTAAATCTATTTTCATTCATGCCAAAATAAATTTATCAAATAATCTAAATATACAAAGTTCAATAAAAAAAGAGCCCGCAGGCTCTTTTTAATAATTGATTTAGGATAAATTCTTATAATTGAGTGTTTAATTCACAAGCAATTTATCAATCTGAATATACGAATCATCTGTTCTTACCATAATTAGGTATTCGCCAGGTATTAAATTGCTAATATTCAGTTTATATGACTTATTTACTTCAATGGTTTCATTCATTATTAATTGACCCAAAGTATTTAATATTTCAAACTGTCCATTTACTTTCGAATCAAAACGCACAAAGTCTTTTGAAGGATTTGGATAAATGCGACTGCCATATTTTAGAGGATTATTTTTAATTCCCACAGACATTAATACCAATCTATTTGTAGAATCACTGACACAACTGCCATTCTTATAGATTACCCTGTAACCGCCTTTTTTAGTGGCATGAATGAAGTTATTTGTGCCAGTTCCAATCTTGACGCCATTTAAATACCAATCAAGTTGACCACCAGCTGGTTTGTTTAAAACAAACAAAGTATCGTTGCTACAATAAATAACAATATTTCTGTAAGTCAATTTCACATTCATAACATTACTAAATGCTGTTTTAGGAAATGCACATTTGTAAGTTGAAGCCGCTGAAATTTTATATGCCACACTATCTTTTTGTTTTGGTAACACCTTCATGAAAGTATTTGTATCTGATGTTCCTGAAACTCCGTTTTTATACCAGGTATATTTTAACTTCAAATTCTTCATCATTGTATCAGCATGGGTTGATGTTAATCTTAATGTATCGTCTCTGCATATGCTTAGTTTATCGGCAAAGGCATTCATTTTCATTCCAATGGTATCAATCACCGTAACACTCTTTGTTTTGCTATTCATTCCAGAATTATTAGAAACCTTAAGCGTAATGAAATATCTTCCTGCCTTTGATAATTTAATTTTCGGACTTTTAGAATTACTATCACCAGTTGTGAATTTTACATTAGTGCTCGGATTAACAGTCCATTTCCAATTTAATGGATTATTCATTGACGAATCTATCAAATTCACAATTTGATTTGAACAAGGCAATGTATCAGAAATGCCAAACTTTGCAATAGGATCCTTAATGGACCAAGCATTTGAGGTAAACACCCCTCTCCCATGTGTTACCGCCATTAAAAGCTGATCTGAAGACCTGTATTTAAGTTGCAAAGTTTTTACTGCCGACATGCCCAAATTATAAGGTGTCCAAGTTGGGCTTGACGCATAAATATTGTCTGTTCCATATATTCCTAGCTCGGTTGCTATTAATGCTTCTCCTAATTTTGAGGGATTTAAAACAATTGACCAAACCGGAACATCTGGCAAATCTCCATCTTTTGCGGTCCAATTCGAACCACCATTTATTGAAATATAAATATTGTTAATACCATAGTTAGAAACGGTAGCTGCCATTGTGTCCGTTGTTTTATGCCTAAATAACGATGAAGCATTTCCGCTTGCAAGTGTACCCATTTGGGTAAAGGTTGGCGTAGTAGCCCAAGCATCGTTTGTTTTCCAAACCGTTCCAATATCAGTTCCTACGTAAAGTACTGACTTTAAAGTTAATGGATCTTTATTAACCCAAAAACAACTCCCTTTTCCGGGTGAACCACTCGATTTTACAGTAATTGTACTCGGTGTAACGGCGGCACCTCCTGTAATTTTTGTTCTATATAAGGTTAATGCATCTTTTGTAGAAATTAATCCAGATCCATTATCATCCCAAATTGCCGGATTGATGAATTTACCAGTGGCCCCATCATTCAATAGATAATCACTTGATGCCCAATTATCAGTTGTGTAATAATATGTATTATATACATATCCAGTTATTTGAGTTTGGTTATTTGAAGCACTTATAAAACAAAAAGAACCATCGCCACCTGTTACCATATTCCAATTTGAAACGCCTGCCCCAACTAGTTGATGGGTGCCATTATCCTGCGCTCCAGCTAGATACAAATCATTCGATGCCGTTTGAGACAAATCACCCGCATAAAACTGAGTTGCAAAATATCCATTATTTCTTTGAGCTGTTATATCTTTTGTAGCAGGACTATTTGTAATATTGGCTGAATAGAAAACTCCACCATCGCAGCCAAACATAATTTCACCTAAACTTTTTGGCTTAAATACTGCAACATGTTGGTCTGCATGTACATATGAGCAATTTAAGCTACCTAAGCCTGGATTATTTGACCATTTGCTAATTTGCGCCCAAGAAGAACCGCTATTACTAGAATAAAACAAATCAATTCCACCAACAATAACAATGTTTGAATCCAATGGAGAAACACTTATTGTTAAATCGTACCAAGCCTGTCCCCTCGTAAAATCTGTACCTGGAATTCCATTATCAGCATCCTTTGGTTTTTTCATAGATGACCATGAAGATCCTTGATTTCTTGTTTTTATGAGGGTATCTGCTTTTCCACTTGATTCAAACAATGCATAAACTGTATTAAAATCATTTGGAGCTACTGCAATTTCAACCCTTCCCAAATTGTTCGTATGAGAATAATTGGTTGTCCAGGTTGTTCCATTATCTGAATACATAACCCTACCTCCACCTCCATCAGATGATGAGGAACCATAAGGAGAGTTTCTTGTACCAATCCAAAGTCTATTGTCTTCAGCTATTTCTATGTCCGAAACCGAATAGGTATATGTTTTACTAGTTACATTCCCTAACGCCGATGACCAACTTGCGCCACCATTCGTACTTCTCTTTAGTCCGTAACCTGAAATTCCATTCCATTGACCTTGGAAATACAAGGCATCAACAGCCGCATAAACAACCGAAGTTCCTGACTCATTGCGAACAGCAATATCATTTATATAATAAAATGCAGAAGTGATTGAAATTAAGTTAAAAGTTGCTCCACCATCGGTACTCTTATATATTCCTTGTCCCCTTGAAGAACTAGAGCTTGATCCCCATCCCTCACCAGTTCCAATGTACATTATTTTAGAATCGTTTGGATCAAATGCGATACATGAAACTGTAACATTTGCCCAAACATCACTCACAGAAACCCATGAACTTGCTGCACTCGTGATATCATTATTATACCATAAACCACCTGTAACAGCGCCGGCCCATACTTTTTTGCCTTTGGCATCATTGGGATCCCATGCTACAGCACGCGTTCTTCCACCCACATTATTTGGACCTCTTAATTGCCATTTAGAATTCGAAGTTCCTGGCTGAAGTGCAATTGCATCATTATTATTAAGTAATTTATGAATCTCTGCTGTTAAAACTTCTGGCGTTGGCCTGCCCAACTTAGGATTTATCGTAGTTAAATATTCTTGTTCCCAATATTTATCAGGAGTCGCATATTTCGCAATTTTCTCAGTTTTGGATTTTTCTTGACCCTTAAGGAATTGTTTTGAAATACGTTTTTGCATTCTTGCGTATTTTCGGGTGCTAATATTATCGCAATTGTTAACTTGAGAATAAGCAAAGGTACATACTAAAGTTAGCAGAGCTAGAAAGACTGATTGTCTTATGTTTTTCATAACTTTTATTCAACCCAAGATTTATAATAATTAGGATCTTCAACAGACATGGCTTCTTCCGTAATCATCAAAGGATAAAACGGATCTATCATTACGGCGAGTTCTTGGGTTTCTTTTTTACCAATACTTTTTTCAACGGTTCCAGGATGTGGACCATGGGGAATTCCTTTAGGGTGTAAGGTTATCATTCCCCTTTCAACATGTTTACGGCTCATAAAATCGCCAGCAACGTAATACAATATTTCATCGCTATCAACATTGCTATGGTTGTATGGTGCTGGTATTGAAAGCGGATGGTAATCATAAAGCCTAGGAACAAAACTACAAATTACGAAGTTACGTCCCTCAAAAGTTTGATGGATTGGAGGTGGTTGGTGAAGTCTGCCTGTAATAGGTTCAAAATCGTGTATGCTAAACCCGAAAGGATAAGCATAACCATCCCAGCCTACCGCATCAAAAGGATGAGAACCGTAAGTATAAGGGTAAATGATATTTTGCTTTTTAATCAATACTTTAAAGTCGCCCAATTCATCATGCGTTTGCAAATTCTGTGGCACTTTTATATCTCTTTCGCAATATGGAGAATGCTCAAGTAATTGACCAAATGAGTTTTGATATCTTTTTGGGGGATAAATTGGCGTTGGAGATTCAGTAATCATCAAACGATTTTGAGTAGTATCAAATTCAAATTGATAAATTGTACCTCTAGGAATTACTAGATAATCGCCATATTCAAATGGAATTTCTCCAAAAATAGTTTTCAGCTTTCCAGTTCCCTCATGAATGAAAATAACTTCATCGTTGTCGCTATTTTTAAAGAAATAATCAGAGTTTCCTTTAGTTGGAGCCGCCACAGATATGGTTAAATCACTATTTGTCAATAAAGCTTTTCTGCTTTTCAAGTAGTCATCTTCCGGTTTTGTGTTAAAAGTGACAAAACTCCTGCTTTGCATATTTTGTTTCAATGCAATTTTGGGTTCAACACTATACGGTGTTCCTATTTCCTTAACCAAAGTTGGTGGATGGCAATGATATACCAATGAATATAAGCTATTAAACCCTTCAGTACTTATTAATTCTTCCGAATATAAAGTCCCATCTGATTTTCTAAACTGAGTGTGTCTTTTTGGAGGGATATTTCCCAATTTGTAATAAAATGCCATACAGAATGTTATCGAATTACGAATATAATTATTGTCTTCCAATAAATGAACCAAATGCCAAAAGTCTTAGTTAAAATATATCTATTCAACGAAAATAAAACAGTTTTAAATTTTAAATTAGTATATTTGATATAATTGATTGCAAAATGAAATCCATAAAATTGACATTTCGATTTTTATTCATCTCTTTTCTCTTTGTTTCATGTACCAAAGAAGAAATTGTCATTCGCAACAACAACAATCCTCCAAAGTATTCAGAGGTATCCACCTTAATGGTAGAAAACTACATTAATCGATTATTTATTGATATCTTAGGCAGAGAGGCTACCGATGTGGAGCGAACTGAATATGTTTTACAGTTAAGAAAAGGCAAATTAAGCCAGAACTCAAGAGATTCACTTGTCAAAATATTACAACTCGATACAGTATTTAGAATTGGAGATTCCAGCTATCGAAAGGCATATACATCAAGAATTTACAATATTTGCAAATCTAGATTTCTGGAAGGAGCTGCAGACATGGACATTGCTCAGCAATCATCAAATTTAGGATTTGGAATTTATTTAAGTCAATTAGACGGCGATTCGGTTACAATGTATACCTATATCAACCTAAAAAAATACTATGACCGCATCTTAAAAAGCAATTATTGGTTAAGTCGCAATAAAATTACATACAATCAGCTTTGCGAGTATATGTTGAATAATGGAATTTACGACTTAATAAACATGGGTTCCTTTAATTTCGTGAATGCTACCTACGATAATATTTATGGCAGAAAGCCAAATGCAGACGAGTTTAATCGTGCTTATCAGATTATAGAAAAAAACAATCCTAGATTTATATTCAACAGGGTAATTTCTAATAAAAACGAGTATTGCGAAGGCATAACTTCCAATAATGGGTTCTATGAAGCCGAAATTAGGTGGTGGTACTTCCAATTTATAAGAAAAGAAATAAACTCAACCTTTTTGTATCCCATTTTGACCAATTTCTTAAAAGATCACAACTTTGAAAACATGCAACGCAAGATATTAATCACCGACGACTATGCGCAATTTTAATACTAAACATATTATTAAAGTGGCGATTTTCAATATATTGATAATCAACATATATTGCACGAAAGAAATCCATGTTCAATACCAAGTTAATTCCGCTTATATTTATGAATCAAAAGCGCAAAAATTCAAAAACAAGAATGAAGCTGAGTATATTTCTATCCTCTATACTGGTCTTTACCAAAAGGCAATTGATCCTATGGAATTATTTCAAGCACAAAGTGTATTATACAGCATTGGAGACCAAAATGTAGCCAAGGAAATGTTGCTTAGTGGTTACTTTAATAATCCCAAAATCATTATTCCAAGCAATGCTGAAATGAGAAATGATATTCCTTCTTTTATTACTGAAACCTATAAGCGATTCTATTTAAGATACCCGTCAGAAGCGGAAAAAGTTTATTTCACAAATTATATTAAAAACAATCCAGAAGTCACTGTTGAGTTGATTTACACTTCATTTTCAACCAGCGATGAATATTCATTTTATTAAAAAGACATGAGAAGAAAAGAATTTATAAAAAAATCTACCCTTACTGTTGGTGCTGGTATTGTTGCACCGTATATATTGCCTTCAGGTAGATTATTTGCAAAATCAGGAATAGAAAAAGCAGAACATGTAGTTATGGTTATGTTTGCTGGCGGTGTTCGTCAACAAGAGAGTATTTTAGGTAGGTATTTAGAAGATAGCCAGGGAGTTTCAGGTGTGGCAGGAAATATTATGCCCAATTTATTCAATGGCAACGCTCCTACTAAAAAAATCGTTTATGGTCAAGATATCCCGGGTCAAACAAGAGGTTCTGATCCTATTCCACGTTTGCTTTCCGACGCTTTAGCAAATAAAGGAATGACATTTAATGAGGTTCGTGCGCAAAGTGCAGGGCATTATGTAGGTTTAAATACCTTACTTACTGGAAGTATCAGCACGGCGCAAGGTTTGAAAACTAGGCCATTATCCCCCACTATTTTTGAATACTTGAGAAAACACAGAGGGTTCAAAGCTACTGATTGTTGGTTCGTAGGAAATGGCATAGGCAATAGCACTCCTCTTTTAAACGCAAGTACAAATGAAAATTACGGACTCAATTTTGGCGCAAATATGTTTATCCCTCCTATTACTTTTGGAAGCTACGGTCAAAATACACTTTCGAATTCTAAAGCATATTCAAACAATGAATTAAAGCCTATGTACGAGATGAAAAACTTCTTAAACAATAGTTTTGCTTTAGAAAACTCTCGACAAACTACTATTAAGAATACAGATGATGAAAGAACGCATATAAAAGAATTCATGAGAGCAACCTATACCAAACAAAGTTTAGGTCAAATTTCAATGCCACCTGCTGTTAGTTCCACAGATGCTTTCAATGTTGCCTATTCAGCTGAAATATTGAAAGAATTTAAGCCAAGAATGCTTGCTGTGAATATTTCAGAGGTAGATGGTTGCCATTCTAATTTTACAGGCTATTTAAGGAGTTTACATAGAGCCGACCACATAACTGCGTGGCTTTATGATTATATTCAAAATAATATCCCCGAAATGAAAGACAATACGGTATTTATTGTTGCTCCTGAGTGCGGCCGAAACTTGAATCCGAATCCAATTCTTGACGAAAACGATTGGATGGCATTTGATCATTCAGACGCCAATTCATTGAGAGTATGGAGCTTAATGGTTGGTAAAAATGTACCTAAGGTTTCTGTTGGTTCTGAGGGAAATCCAATTGGAAGATTAACAGATTTAGTTCCAACCATTGCGGATATATTTGGAGTTTATGATGATGTAATGAATTCAGGATATATTGACCCTATGGCTATGAGTCAATTTTTGAGAGTGTGAAAAACATAATTATATCTATATCGCTAATTACAATTTGTATTTATTTAGAATCATGTTCTAAAGAGGCCTTGCCTATAAACCAATTTGGTCCCAACCAACAAGATACCAACAAATTGGATACGAACAATTATGATCCATATTCAATATTCTCAATTCATAAAGATGTTTTGAAACCAACTTGTGCAAATTCAGGATGTCATGACGGGAATTTCGAACCAGATTTCAGAACAGTTGAAAGTAGTTATTTTGGATTGATCAACGTAACACCAATTAAATCAAATGTTTCTGGAGGATTCCCTTTCAGGGTTGTTCCTGGTGATGCTTCGAAAAGTATGTTGTTACAAAGAATGACAATTGATTTGAACGGCAATTCTGGTATCATGCCTCTTGCTCTAGAGCCTAAATCAACTTATAATCAACACAAATCCGAGTATTTGCAAAGAATCACAAAGTGGATAAACGATGGAGCAAAGGATTTGGCTGGAAATTTGCCCACTGCTCCGAACTTCCCTCCAAATATTCAAGGAGTTGTGTTTATTCAAGGAAACAATATTTTGGCAAGACCCGGATTATACGAAGCAGCCAATGCCACAGCAGGGATAAATACAACTGTATATTTTTCATTATCCGATGATAAGATAGATCAAAGCCAATTAAAAAACTGCACAATTAATGTAAGTGTAAACCCTGATTCATTCAATGTGGTTAATGAAAAATCTCTTAATGCTGGGCCTGAAAAATTCATGAACGATTTAAATGGGAAATTAGTGAAATATTGGTATAACTACGATTTGCAAACAAGTGCCACAATTTCGTTAGATGTTTTGTGGATTCGCATTACAGTTACAGACGATGTTCAAACTGTTCAATTGCCAAATGAAAACTCTATGTTTCCAATAAAAAAATACTTTGCTATAAGATTTAAATAATGACTTTTAAAATATACAATATATTACATATAGCAATATTTATGGCTTTGTTGTTTCCTATCTGTAAGGAAGAAATAGTTTCTAATGTGGATCCTATTCCAAACATACAATTTATATCTATTTCAAGCACCAAATTGAAGCAATTTTCGGATAGTTTGGTGGTTACTTTGAAATATAAAGATGGTGATGGCGACCTCGGTGATGTATCAGCCGATACCCTATCTATCTATGTAAGAGATTCGAGACTTTCAAAGCCAGATTATTATCACTTATTTCCTTTATCCCCAATTAACAATAAACTGAGCATTGATGGATTGTTGAATATCAAGATCAAAAATATATTCCTGCTATCTACAAGTCCCTCAGAAACTACAAAATTCGAAATCAAGCTCAAAGACAGGGCGAAAAACTGGAGCAACACTATTTTTACTCCAAATATTGAAATTATTCCATAATCAAGTTTGAAATTCACTGGATTCATAACGCTCCTATTTTGTTCAATATTTTGTGTAAATGTATATGCTCAAACTATTCAAAATCAACAAAATGGAATATATAGAATTTGCAAAGGGAAAATTAGAGATTCCGAAAAGGGTAAAACCACAGGATATTACGATCACAATGAAAAGATAATCATGACGTTAGCGCTACCTGGTGCTAAAAATATCACGTTATCTTTTAAAAGTTTTTGCACTGAAAAAGACAATGATGTTTTAAAAATTTACGATGGTAAAGATACAAACGCTACATTAAAAGGATCATACTCAGGTAGCGTCAGTATTGGAAATATCACGAGTAGCGACAGCTTTATAACTTTGTATTTTGTGTCAGATAAAAGCGTTTCATGCACGGGATGGGAAGCTGAAGTGATTAATAATATAAATATCCCAACGGCCACCAAAATTACTTTAAACAGTTCTCCTATCTGTTACGACTCAACATTGGCAATTACGCTCGATTTTACAATACCTTGTGATTCATTAAATATTAGCAATACCAAAATCAACGGAAATGACTTTAATTACATCATTCCTCTTAATTGTG
Organism: Flavobacteriales bacterium; assembly: GCA_947487175.1. Classification (GTDB taxonomy): domain Bacteria; phylum Bacteroidota; class Bacteroidia; order NS11-12g; family UBA955; genus VMCP01. Next base: position 43,670 of record CANKVM010000009.1, read on the forward strand.
TCAATAACAAAGCTTCTAGATTTAAATTAGGTTTAAAAAATCCATTAAATACAAACGGCACATATACAATTACCCATAAACATGGATATCGAGACTATTGCGATAGCGTTTATCAATTATCAAGTAGCCAAACCTTTGTAATTTCAAACTGCCCCATTTTTGTTGATATAAAAAGCAACAAGGATACTATATGCCTTGGTGAATGCATTTCCCTATCTATCAATATTAGTGGCGGAAATGCAGCTAAATACACTTATAATTGGACTCCTAAGACATTATCAGGCAAGGGGCCATTCAATATCTGCCCAAAGGTAAATACCAAATATAAACTTACTGTATCAGATGGAAATGCAATTCCAGGATCAGACTCTTTGCAAATAATCGTGCTTCAGCCACCTGTTGCACCTAAAGACACACAAGTTTGTTATTTATCGTCTAATATTTTCTTAAAAGGCTTCCCTAGTGGAGGGAAATGGTTTGGACCTGGTATTGTCAATTCAATAAATGGAGAGTTTAAACCATATGGCCAATGGGGCGATGTGAAAGTTTGGTATAAAATAGGTGGCTGTGCCGATACCATGATTATCAATGTGACTTATCCTTACAATTACGACAATGTATTCTGCCCGAGCAAAACTGCTTCGCCAGTAGTTTGGTACGGTCCACTTGGAGGGACATGGTCAGGTTTAAAAATCACCAAAACCGGCATGTTTACGCCTGATAGCGCTGGAAAGTATGTATTAACCTATACCTGGAAAGGCTGCGTATCTCAGAAAAACGTGGTAGTCCAAAATGTTACAGTACCGCAATTTGATACAACGTGCGAATCAAAAACATCAGATACACTAGAATTCAAACCCTATGGAATATATCCATACTATTTTCCAGGACTAATTAATGGGTATTACGGATGGTATAATCCCAGTTTAATGGGTGGTCCTGGTAATAGAAACATTATTTTCACCGCACTCGGTGGCTGCACTGACACCACTAAATTAACTATTTTACCTTGTTATGCTGGAAAAGATGATACGATTTGCCCCAATACAAATAATTATAACTTGTTAAACATTAGATATTTGAATGCATTCGACTGGACTGGCAAGGGAATTAAAAACTCTAAAGTAAGTAATTATGATGCAAGTTGGACAAATGGCAAAAACGGGATTGATACATTGGTGTTTAAATCAGGCAAATGCATTGATTATAAAATAATTAAAATCATAGGCACTGCCATCAATTATGCCGATACAATGGATCTTTGTAAAGATGCCGATACATTTATTTTGTCAAATAAAATCCCTGTCAACCTTCCTAAAGGTACATGGTCGGGTACTGGTGTAATAAATGGGGTTAAATTTGCTCCTAAAAACTTATCATCAGGCAATTACAATGTTTCATATTCTAAAAACGGTTGTTCTGACAATATCATTTTACGTATACTTCCGAAACCAGTCGTGCCAAACGACACAAGTATTTGCATACAATCAAATCCAATTGCACTAATTCCATCTATAAAAGGTTCTGTGTTTTGGGGTACAGGCATGCAATATGGTTTAAAACAAGAATTCAACCCTTCCCTTTCAAAATCTGGATTATTTAAAATCAATTACTTAACCCCTCTTGGTTGCACAAGTTATTTCAGTATCACTGTCGATACTTTGCCAATTATTAGCTATAATTACCCTACTAAAACATTTTGTTTCAAAGACTCCTCTATATTGTTATCAATGAAACCATTGGGAGGAAAATACGAAATTGATGGATATTTAAACACTTTATTTAACCCTGGAAAGTTAAATATTGGCAATCATAAGCTCATTTACCTTGTAAACAGCAAAAGTTGTTTCACAAAAGATTCATTTGATATTGTCATTTTAGATAGTATTCATTTAATATTATCGCCAAATAGCGATAGTTTATGTAAGGGTGAAATGGCTATTTTGCAGGCAAACGCCACTGGAGGCATCGGAAACTACACTTTTTGGTGGTCAAATGGTCAAAATGGATACAAAACCATCGTCTCACCTAAGACCAATATTACATATACATGTTATGCAAGTGATGGATGTAGTAATATTGTAAATCAATATATTAACATATTAGTGCATCCAGTTGTATGGAGCAAAGCATTTGTAAACGATCCTGTTTGTTATGGGCAAAATGGATATGCCTATTTAAGCAGTGGAAATGGCAATCCAATTAGGAAAACTTGGAATTACCCCGGAAAGGTTTCCAATGATACCTTTTATGCACCAAGTGGCAGTTCTTATAAGGTTTTTTTGATAGACAGTGTAACCAAATGTTTTTCAGATACAACAATTTATCTTCCGGGATTTGCAGCCATCAAAGCGCAATTCACAATGCAACAAGCATTAAATCCACCTTGCTACACGCCCGAAGAGGTTCCACTAATAATTTACAATGCCACAACCGGAGCAACCAAAGGAACTTGGTTTGTGAACTCAACGCCGTTAGATACATTTATTTCTGGCTTCAACCCTATTTTCAATAATGATTTCAAGCAAAGTAAATACACTATAAAACTTTCAGTTGAAAATAATATTGGCTGCAAGGATACAGCTGAAATCAAAATATGTTACAAAGACACCGTTATTCTTTATATCCCAACTGCATTCACCCCGAATAACGATGGATTAAACGACGTTTTTCAGTGGACAAGCTATGGTTGTACTCAAATTGGGGTGATTATTTATAATAGATGGGGCGAAATCATTCACAAATCAAATGATTTAAAGGGAATTTGGGATGGGAAAATTAACGGAAATGACTGTCCCGAGGGTGTTTATGTTGTTTATGTTGAATACAGAGGATTGCGATTCGCTAAAAAAACTTTAACACAATCCATCCTATTGCTGCGAAATATTAATAAATAACCCGAATTTTGAATTATGTATTCTTCTTTTTGGATTTATCAGCAGTGGGCTTCTTTTTTATTTAACAGGATACATAAATACAAATTAATCCATTCACTCAGTTACGATAAGGATTCTATTTTCTTATTCTTTCAATCTAATAGCGATCATTTTGCATTAGAATTGAAATTTATTGGTGGTGAATTGTTTCTTTTGCAATCAGATAAAATCCCAAACGATTCCAAAACAAAAGGACATTTCCAATTTAAACAACTTGACAATGCAACTGTAACCGACGTTGGAACCAGAATTTTTGACCGTTTAATTTACATCGAATTCAATAATGGGTGGAAGCTTTGGCTGAAAGGATTTGGCAGATTTGGCAATGTATTGTTGCAAAATCCAAATTCCGAAACGGCTGAGAGTATATTTAGGCTCAATATTAAGGCAGATTGGGAGCAAAATATCAATGAATGGGATAATTACAAATTATCGTTTTTAAACAATAGGATCATTGTTCCGGATAAAAATATCATTGATTTGGCTTTTTGGAATACAATGGTTAAATCAGTTACTTTCGAGAAATTGGTTGAATATGGATTTGATGCAGATTTCTTTCAAATGTTAGATTACAAAATGCAGTGCAGAAGTATTTTTATCTTTCTAACTCAGAATATTCGCAATATTTATTTCGGAATTATTGAAAAAGGTAAGAAATTAAATGTTGAATTCCATTTCGATTCCTCGGTTGTTCGCACGACTGAAGATTGTATTATAAATATAGAAAATGTAACCAGTGAATTTGTTAGATGGTACTTTTTCCATACTTTCAAGGAAACATTTATCGACGCTACTACAAAAAAGATCAAGCAAGACAAATCCCTTTTGAGTGGCTATGTAAAAAGGTCCCTCGAAATCAAAGAAAGGCGCAGTTACAGAGAAATTGGTGATTTGATTTTGGCGCACGCACACAGCATTGGCAAGGGTGTAACTAACGCGTTGGTTATGGATTATTATACCAACCAAAGAATTAGGGTGAAACTTGATTCGCAATTGTCGGCGCCAGAAAACGCACAAAAATATTATCGCAAGGCAAAAAATGAGTACTTAGAACTTCAAAAACTAGATGAAAGTATTCAAATGGTACAAAGCAGAATGCGAACCAATGCTGAGGATTTAGAAAAAGTAACTGATGCTACGCAATTCAAAGACATCAAAGAAATTGCAAAGAAAAACGGCACACCATCATCAAAGTCAAATACCAAAACAATCCAAACCTTACCATATAAGCTTTATGATTTTGAGGGATATGAAATTTGGGTTGGAAAAAACGCGCGCTCCAATGATGAATTAATTCGTTTGTCGAGCAAAAATGACTTATGGCTTCACGTTCGCGATTATTCTGGATCACATGTTATAATTAAGCAAAAAGGCAGAGACTTTCCTCAATCAATTATCGAAAAAGCGGCAAATTTGGCTGCATTTCATTCGAAGGCAAAACATCAAAAATTGGTTCAAGTAATTTATACCTTGAGAAAGTATGTTTCTAAGCCTAAGAAATCACTCCCTGGCGAGGTAAATGTCTTGCAAGAGGAGTTCATTGATGTAGAGCCAAAAGATTTTCAATTAATAAAAAGCGAATAACTCAAAGACATTCAAACCAATATGGTTTTTTCTGTTACTTTAAAACAGAAGGGCTTCAATTTTTTGTTTAATTATATTTGCAAATATTGAACTTTTATCTATATTTGCACCCTCGTTAAGAACAAGGGAGATTAGCTCAGCTGGTTCAGAGCATCTGCCTTACAAGCAGAGGGTCACTGGTTCGAACCCAGTATCTCCCACCCTTTAAAAGCCTCAATTTTTGAGGCTTTTTTCATATTAATTTTGAATAATAAAAACTTAACAATATATTTGCACCACCGAAAGGGAGATTAGCTCAGCTGGTTCAGAGCATCTGCCTTACAAGCAGAGGGTCACTGGTTCGAACCCAGTATCTCCCACATAAAAAAGCCTCACAATTTGAGGCTTTTTTTATTCTAATGATTTTGATTTCAATCAATAATTGAATAAATTGCATGTTCA
>CANKVM010000010.1 GCA_947487175.1 Flavobacteriales bacterium
GTTTTCATTTGGTTAGCAGCTCTCCCACTTGGGGATCACGAGCGAAGCGAGTAATCCCGTTTATATGCAGAGCCAAGCTCCGCTTGAGCGAAAGCATGGAAACAAAAAAAACTAAAACCGCGTGAGCGGTTTGGTTTTTCATTTGGGCAAGTAGCGTTATTTTTGACATACGCGGTTAAAAATTTATTTTGGACAGGTGTGAGTTTATATATATTTGCAAAGTTAAAAAATGAAAAGTACCCTTTTTTATAATAGAATAAAAAACAAAATGAAATGAAAAAACCATTCATGTATTTATTAGTTTTCAAAAAACCTACTGAAGATCAAATTGATAGTATTCGGAGTACATTTTCAGATTTTGACTGGGCTCCTGGATTTGCAGTAGAAGAAATTGTAGCTGATGATTTGGTAAGTAAGAATTTATTGATTCAATTCGTGAGTTTCAAAGAGTTCTTTCAGAAAGATATAAATTCTGATGAAATAATTATTTTTTCAACCTCTGTGGATTCGGCGCTTACAGGAAAAGGACAATTCTTTGGTACCCTATATAGCCTAGAACAAAATATAGAAAATCTGGATACTTATTTTTGCTATTTAGGAGAGGCATCCCAAAGCAGAGATATCGGAAACGAAACTTTTTACAAAGTTGAATATAGCAAATACAGCATATTGAATAAAATAGATACAACTTTAGAAAATCTTAGAATAATGTAAATGAAAATGGAGAACAAAAAAATGAATTCAGATAACAAAATGTCAACATTTATTCAAAGTGAAGTAAATTTCAACTTGGAGGATTTAAAAATTATAGATATAAATTTATTGAACTCCTTTTTAGGTAAACTCGAAAAACTTCGTAATGACACTCGGGCTTTTTTTAATTTTTTCATAACACAATATGCTAATATCAAAATAGAACTTTTTGACAAGCAAAAAGCAGATGAAATTTTAAAGGAGACAAACTTCAATGATGTCATTGGCATGTTAGAAAATGGTTGGATACTTGGAAGAAATGAAGTGAACTTTTATTTTGGAAATGAACACGATTTTTCAATTTCATATAAAGGCATGGCAAACGTTGAATGGTCGAAGGTTAATAAATTTTTTAGTTCAGTCTGTAGTTTTAAAAACCCAGATGGTTTGCATGTCGGAATACCATGTGATAAAATGGATTCATACAAGTTTTTTTTTAAAGCATTACATGAAGCACAGATAAATTGGGAAAATGAAATACGAAATAATATCCTAAGATTTGAGAATGAAATAAAATTGAGAATTGAAAATAAATTAACTCTATCAAAAAATAATTATTTGAATAATTTGGATAAAGATTCTGACGGAAATATAGATCTTGTTGAAAATGATTTCAATAAACTATTAAGCAAAAATCAGAAACAAATAATTGAATTGGATAAAAATTATATTCATCAATTTGTGAAGATTTCCAACTTTATTAAAACAAAAAAAGGAAATACACAAAAAATATTTGAATCAATTAGAGACACCAGTAGTCAACAGGAACTTGAAGAAAGAGTCAGTTTATTAAAAAATCAGATTCATACATACGAGCTTCTTGTCTTTCACTCAATAAATATGCTGGGATCATTAGTTTCTCAAGATTTAATTTCTTTCTATGAAATCTACGAGTCCTTTGACAAACTCGGTGTTTTAAATTCAAATTGGGAAAACGAAGTTTCAGAGAAGCTAACGGACATTGGTGAAAAACTAGATGATTTAATGTATTCAATTTACAATATGGAACAAAATATTGTAAATGAATTAAGCCGTTTAAGCTATGTTACCCAAGAGTCATTTGAAGATTTAAATAGTTCAGTTACAAGCCAATTGAAAGATGTTGAATCTTCAATAAATACAAATAATTTATTGACAGGTATTCAGGCATATCAATTGTATAAAATCAATAAAAACACAAAAGGATTACGTTCGTGAGTTGTGTGTAAAAATCGGCAGCCAATTATACATTTAAAAGATTGCCGAATTCAAGAATTAAATGCATAAAAAAATCTGCGCTCGATTATTTGAATAATTTACAAATTATGCCAAATTTGTAAAATGGATAAAATTGAATTTGATTATGAGAAGTATCCTGATGGAATATCAGAGACATTGAATTTTCTTGATCACGAGGAGTTGGTATGGAATCGGGGTTATTTCTGCGAAGTAGAAGATGGTTGTTGGTATGAGTTATATGTAAATGACTCAGTCAAAGTTACTTTTCCCGCTCTTAATGGAGATATTAATGATGAAAATGCAGTTATTTATGCCTTTAGAGGATTTAAAGGCTTATGGTTAGGTGATTACGAAGAAAATAATCAAATAACTTTCTTTGAGCCAAAAAATGAAAATATCTGGCGATATGAGGAGATGACGGATATTTTCCTTTAAAAATTAATAATTTCAATAAAATCGAGTCTAAACAGTAATATGCCAAAACTATGTCAATTATAATACTCCCTAAAACTTGGACCAAAAGCTTTAGGGAGTATTACATACCTCACACGTTGGTAAAAAAATATTTAGTATTGGATTAGCTTTTGGTCAAATGTAAGCCATGGCCACTTTTTTGGCGGGGGTGATGCGATCTTCGCCGTACAAAATCATAGAATGACTGATATCAATCATCAGCACGGTGCTCATTTGGGCTTTGTGCTTGGTATCATCTACCACCAAGTCGTCTTCAGTTAGTTTCATCTCAGAAATCCCATGGTTGATTTGGGCGTTTTTGAGGCTTTCCGACATATTGATTTGCGACATTTCGTCGCCAAATTGGAAATTACGTATTTCACCATCGCGTTCATCGCCCACAACGAGTTTGTTGGTTCGATGGTTTCCCGCACCGCTTTTTTTAAGTTTGCCGAAAATTTGGTCGAGGGCGTGCTCTCTCAAAGCTGCTTCAAGCTTGGCCGTGAGCAGATTTTTTCCTTTCCCATTTTTATCCGAATCCTCTTCCCCATCTTGGTTTGGCAGAATTTCTTCTTTGATGTAGCCCCGTTTTCTGAGATCTTCCTCAAAATCGTGAATCGTATACTCAGCGGTGAAAATGCTATATTCTTTATCTGTAAATCTTGGCCTTATGCCTGTTAATGATATATCTTTCAAGAAATTGCAAAGCCTTTGCTTAGAAGCTGGCGTGAAGGTTGTAAAGACACCGTCCCTCAATAACGCACCCATTAGCGGCGCCACCCGCTGGCTCAGCGATACCCCTTTGATTCAATTGACTGACAATGCAAACCAAATTGATCATTTTGGGTTCACATTCTTCCACGAAGCCGGACATATTTTGTTGCACGGCAAAAAGGACGTCTTTTTAGAGAATTTGGAATACTCAGACAAAGACAATCAAAAGGAAATTGAAGCAGATGAGTTCGCCAGAAAGTGGGCTTAAAAGTGCCAAAATATCTGGTGATAAAAAAGCTGACTAATACGAGGAAGGTAGCAATGATTTCAAAACCATTTTTTATTTGTGCGGTGTCATAATGCCATCTTTGTTTCTTTGCAGTTTAAGATTTACTAAGATTTCGTGCAAAGTTTCAGCAGCCAATCCATGCAAAACCAGACGGTAAGCTGCGCTATATGTTGTTTCAGGCACCATTGGGTGTTTATTGTTAACCAATCCCAAATGACCTGGAGTGCCTAATATTTGTGCGGTATAGATAGCTATTGTTTCATCCAATTGCAATGAATTTGAAGCCCTAACAAAATCGTTAGACGTTAAAAACAACTGGTAAAATGGGGTAAACAATTCAATGGCCGACCTTAAGTCTAATGTGTTTCTAAACTTATTTGGAAACGCAATGTGATTGAATTGGTCAGTTGTTATCATATCTAAGTTTAAAGGACTTTTTCCAACAATAGGAATTCCCTTTTCCTTTAAATCCTTGTTTAACTTTATTACAAAATTGTACAAATTTAAATCGTGTTTCAAAAATAAATCATCCTTAATATCCTCAAAATCGTAAGGCTTTAACGGCGATGTTTTAATTTCAATATTCTCAATATTTGCAGCAATAAATTCCATTATTTCACTGCCTACGTGAAAATGTCTGAAGATAAGTAGGTTTGCATCGGGACTTACATAACGCTTCAATCCCCACGCTAAAATTTGATGTAATATTTTTGATGAGTTAATTAATTTTGGAAAAAAGAACTTAAAAATATGGATGAAAAACATCGTTATTTTTGAAGTAACTTTAATTACCGGCAACAAATATTTTGCCGACCTTGAGTCATTGTCCCTCATCAATGACAATTTTGTTGTATTGTTTATTGGTATGCTCAAATCGAGGTACATAGCCAACCAAGGATTGGGGTCTCTTTCATCGTGAGCATCTAGAAGTTCGGATATGTTTTCTTTCATAATTGATTTTTTAAATTGTTATTGCCATTGGTTTGAATAAGTCTTTTAGATTTCCAAATAAACAAAATTTAATTTAATAATTGCCAATTTCTTCTAATTGCATTTTCCATAATTTGGCTGTTGTTTTAGCGGTTTTGGCAATTTTCTTGGCTATTTCTAAATTCATTTTTGGATGATTTAAAGCTTCTTCAAGTTTATGAAAATGATTTTCATCGGCTACACCATGATAGGTAAAAAACGAAACCTGTTCGTCAGTCAATTGAAGTTGCTCTTTGATCATCAAACCCCAATAACTTGCCAAGCGTTTACCGATTCCCTCAATAATAAACATAGCACCTAATAAATCAATCGGGTTCTGCTTACTTGCTTGCTGAAACATAAACCCTGACAACGCCATGCTACCAATGTTCTTTTCGTTGGTTTGAATGGCAGATAATTCTTCACCTAAATTTACAAAATTGCGCTCTAACATTTGATAGTCTTTGTGCTCCGCGGCGGTATGCTTTATAAATGCTGAACGCAAATCGAACAGTTCTATATCGATATTTGAAGCAGCCCTAGAAATCCACTGTGAACCGTCAATGACTTGTTGACGTAGGTCGTGCAACAATAATTTATAATCAGCCAAACTGAGTTTCCCCGCATGAATTTTAGTTATTATTGGAACTTTTAACAATTCGGTTTCAAAGTCAATCCAAATTTGAGCCAACTGCCTAATTAGCCATTCCGAAGTATCTGATTGATTTATAACCAATTCAGGGGTTTCTACCTTTCTAAATGGAAAACTAATTTCATTTTTGTGATCTGGCATTTCCACTTTTAGTTGCATAAAGGAAGTGATAAACCTTCCACTTTCTGGAACCATACATAAAATGGTATCGCCTTGTTTTAATTTGCCAGAATACATCAATTCTTCTAACATAATAAAAATGGAAGCAGAACCGGTATTGCCTTTTGACGACAGGTTGTTAAACCATTTTTCTTCGGATATGGTGCCACCGCCTTTTTCCATTAAATCCTGAATGGGCTTTTTAAACACCGCAGAAGAGTAATGGCAACAAAACCAGTCAATGCTATCTTTTTTGATTTTCCCTTCGTCTATGAGTTCAAAATAATGTGCTACGCCCGTTTGAACCATTTTGTCGAGTAATCGAACATCTTGTTGTAAATTTATTGCACCTGCTTTTGAAGCTTCTTCATAACTTGGGTAATCAAGCCAGGTTTTCTCATTTTCGTTTTGATTGTCGGTTTTACCCGTGTACATGCAAACTGGAAATTCATTGGCATGCGATTTAAGTTCTATCCAATCAATTTTTAATGAAACTTGTTTTTGGCTTTTTTTATTTTCCAATACAAATGCACCAGCACCATCGGAAAGCATCCATCTCAAAAATTCTGTATCAAAAGGCATCGATTTTACTTGTTGTGCTTCAAACCTCGATGCTTTAAACAACCTACTTGACAATTCACTTCCCACACAAACGGCATTTTCTTTTTCATCGCTTTTGATTTGGGCATAGGCATTTTTCAATGCCATCATACCACTCGCACAAACACTCTGAAAACTAGCCACTTCACATCTGTTAAAATCAAGTCCAGCATGAACCATACTCCCAAAACCAGGTATTGGCAAATCGCCTTGAGTTGTACCCGTGCTTAAAAGCGTAATTTCTTTTGACCGCAATTCACTTTTCGCAATTGCCGCTTCAATCGCTTTTATGGCAAGTTCGGCATTTGAGTGGGTGGTTTCTTGGTTTTTATTCAGTGCATAATACCTATTTATAATGCCATTCTGTTTTAGAATACGTGGTTTTAATGCACTTTCTTTTCCATATACCTTACCTAAATAATCTTCCATTTCATCATTCGAAACAGGGTTATTTGGCAAAAACACACCGGCACTTGTTATATAAATATTTTTCATTTTTGTTTTGTTATTAAATAGTCTAAAAAGGGAGATAGAAAACCATAATTATTTTTATATTTAAAATGATGATCGTTATGGTTTGTGCCAAAAAGACTCCAAGATTTACCAGTGCCATTTCCAAATCGGTAATTACAATGACCTGAATAGTTTATCAAAATGCTAGATAATGGATAAAGGGCAATGGCCATGGGCGAAAAAGGTATAAATAGCGATATAGTTAGAGGAACTGTGCTCAGTAATAAAGCTTCTAACCAATGAAAACTGTATACTGAGTATACTGTAGGAACTTTAGATTTATGGTGAATGTAATGCACATTTCTCATAAAAAATGGCAAATGCATTGTTCTATGAACAATAAAAAAGTGAATTTCATTCCAAACGTTTAAAATCACCAAACCCACCAAAATATTGAAAATAGTATTTGGCAATAATGTAATTACTCCCATTCGTATGAAATAAATAACAGGGAAAATTGAAGTTCCAAAAATGAGTATCGATTGTATAGAGTTTTTTATTTCAAATACAATTTGCTTTTGGGCAACTTCTTTCTCAACTATTTTATGTGCTATTTTTTTTGAATAAAGTAGTTTACATACGCCATCAAAGATTGGGGCTAGTCCGAAATACAAGGCAATGAAATAGGCAAAACTCAACCCGTATAAGGTAAAGTAAGAGTAACTGTAAAGAAAATTATGTAGTTGTTCTTGAATCATTTTTTATGGTTTTTATTTGACTTTTTCAAACTTGCATGCAACTTGATAATAAACGAATATAAATCAAAATTATTCATATAAAAATATTTATGAAAGCCCAAGCATTGAATGAATTGACAGTTGTGCTGAGGTTTCTTTTGAAATTAAATTGCATGAACCCAAAATTATTTTAATTCTTATAACACGAATTTAGCAACATAATCAAGATTAACATGTTGCATAAATCCGTAATTTGAAATCTATGTTTATCGAAAATTGCAAATATGCAAGTTCATCTACTAAAACCGCAGATTGAATTGAAAACAAAAATATCACCCACCCTGAAACAATTTATCTATATGATTGTTAATAAAATATGAAACCTTGGGCAATAATTACAATTGTGATATCCGTAATTTTGATCGGATTATTATTATATTCATTTAAATTGAGGGACATTGAAATGCCGAAATATCGGGTGATAAAAAAGCTGGGCGAGGTTGAAATTCGCGAGTATCCAAGTTTGATCCTTGCGCAAACATCCCTCAAAAAATCTGACTACGACGAGGAAGGCAGCAATGGTTTCAGAACTGTGGCGGGTTATATTTTCGGGGGAAATCAATCGCAACAGAAAATTGCCATGACGGCCCCTGTGATCATGACAATGGGCGATTCTGCATCGATGTCGTTCGTGATGCCCAGCGAATACAAAATGCAAGACCTTCCCACGCCATCGAGCAATCAGGTAAAATTGATTCAAGAAAACGCTAAAATTTTGGCTGTGATTCGTTTTGGGGGATATTCGAGCTCTGAAAAGATTCAGAAGTATGCAGACCAGCTTTACTTGGAACTAAAAAACAACAAGTTAGAAACCCGTGGCAAACTACTTTACTTGGGTTACAACGCCCCATGGGACGTTACCAACCGCCGCAACGAAGTTGCCATTGAATTGGTGAAGGCTGAGTAATTGCTAACTTATCTAATTCGCGGCCACATCCGCCTCGAAAGTTGCAAAGCCATTTGGAACATTTTAAATCGGAATTACCAGCTGGCTCCTGCCCCGCCGCCGTCGAAACCGCCTCCGCTTCCAGAACTTGAATCTGAATCATCAGATGAGCTAGAACCAGAAGTAGAACGGCTTTCTCGCGCTTCCCTTTCTCGTTCTTCAATGCGGTTTTGTCTGCGCTGCTCTCTCTCATAATCAGAAATTGTGGTATCGTTATCGTAATCGTCTTGCTCTTTTTTAACTCTCATGGCTTCCATTTGCATTGCAGCAACATCAACACCCATGTTTTTAAGCATTTCCATTTGGACTTCTTGTTTTAAGGTTGGATCATTTTCTTCCAAACGCAATAAACTTTTGATTACATTTAAATCAACATCTTTTTCTCTCAAATCCTTTACAGAATTTAAATTCAAACTCAAGAATTTGGCTTTGTTTTTTTTGCGCAAAGTGGTTGCCCAAAATCCCAAAAGCGTAATTGCGGCAATCTCTGTTACCAAAGTTATTTCTGAAAAACTCATAATATCAATTCTCCTTTCTCAACTTGATTTAATTTTTTAGCCCCTCTAAGATCGGTGCGCAATGAATAAATTTGGATTGCAATGATAATCCATAAAATTAAATGGATAAAAAATGGAATTTGAAATCCGTTGTCTTCTTTTGGCGCTGGAGCTTGATCCATCAATTCAACTTTCGGTGGCTCCTTCCCTTCAACTACACTCATAAAGGCCGAAACAGTGGCAATTATGCCCTTATAATAGTTGTCGATCTTGGCATAAGGAACCCAATAGGTACGTAAAATTTCTCCAGTTTTGCCATCAGGCAAAACGCCTTGGAGTTTATTTGCTACTTGCACAAATGCTTTTCGCTGGTTCACATTGATATAAAATACAATTCCATTGTTTGAATCTTTGGTACCTACTTGCCAAGTTCTGGCATATTTTAAGGATCTGTCAAAAGGATCATCTTTTGAATCTTCTTCAATTACAACGGCAATTTTTGCTGTAGTTCTTTTGAAATACATTTTAAGCATTGCATTTAAAGTATCCTTTTGTGGCTGATTTAACTTATTGGCAAAATCGTGCACATGTCCTTTGGCTATGGGAATGTCAGAGGTAGCGAATGCAGCTAAAGCAAATACTATGTTTAAGGCAACTGTGAGAAGTATTTTTTTCATTCTGTTATTGAATATTGGAACAAGGATAACGATAAACTTTAACAATATAATTATCAGGTATTTATTATTAAGTTAACCTTATTTTGAAAGGTGTATTTAGATAGTTGAGCGTAATTTAGCGAATTTATTCGTTACAAAGCTTATCGTAACAAATAAAACACCAATGATTTGTTCTCTACAACATCGCGGTAGGCCGATTTGTACTGATATTGGTAGTTCAAAATATAGGCGCCATTCATTGCCTTATCCCCATTTGCATTCCCATCCCAACCAGGTGAACTTAAATCACCTTTAAACAAGATTTCGCCCCAGCGATTTATAACTTGATATTTCAACCAAGTAACATCGGTAGTTACCGGTTTGTAAAAATCATTTAAACCGTCACCGTTAGGTGTAAATGCAGTTGGAACCACAATATGACAATCTTCGTCGAGATAACCCACACGAATGGTATCAGAAATGGCCCCACAAATATTGGTGACATCTATAATGTATGTCCCCGCTTTGTTAATTCTGCGCACCGGAGAAGTTATTCCATCTCTCCATGAATATGTAGAATTCCAGGATTTAACTTCAAATTCTAAAATTTCATTTTTGCAAATTGTGGTATCATTGCCCAAATCAACCGTTGGCTTTGGATAAACCTGGGTATATTGAATGCTGCTATCGGAACATCCGTTTACGGTTATTCTATATTTCACAGTATCGCCCCACAATACCATTGGAACAAACAAATTCCCCTGCATATTATGTCCCTCAAAAACACCACCTTGCGTATTTGGTACAATGGTTTCAAAAGGATTTCCTTGGCAATAATATGTTCTCAACTTTGCAAAAACCGGATCCGGCATTGGCTTCACATAAACCAATTTGTACAAAGTGTCAAAGCAATCAAAAACGTTCGACTGCACCAAAACAATTTTCTTAAATCCGGTATCTCTGAATTTATAATTCACAGAATTCGGATCTGTAAAGTTGTTATTTTCTATGCTCCAATAAGTATTTTTCAATCCAAAACTATCAGTACTTACATTGGTAAATAAGTAATCATTTTGTCTTACACATTGGGCACTGTCATTGATAAGCATTTTTGCCTTGGGTTTCGGATGAATATGAATTAACCTTTTCGTACTGTCAATACAACCGCTGTCTGAATAAGTATAAAGGGTGATGGTTTCAATACCAGTATAATTATAGTTTTTGCTATGTTTGAATCCATTTCTAATGTCATTTCGCCCTAAATTGAAGATATATTGTACAATATTTCCTTTCACAATGTTACTGGTAGATTGGAATACAAACAAAGGATTTGGCTCACATTGACCCGTGTCGTTGATTTGGAAGGACGGCTTCGAATTTGGATTTACCCAAACCTGTTTATTCATAGAATCTTTGCAACCAAAGTCGGAAGTGGAAACCAATTTGATTCTGTAATTGCCAATGCGAACATAGGAATGCGTTGTATTTGCAATTGATGAAGCCGTTGAATCTCCAAAATCCCATGCCGTTGAAAGCGTACCTTTTTTAAGTTTTGTAAGATCCTGCAGCTGGAAGTCTTGTGTTTTGAAACATTTTCCAGCGGTATCGATTGAAAAGTTCACTTTGGGCATAGACATAACCTCCACAATTTTAGAAATGGTATCGGTACATCCAAAATTGGTAATGGTAGATAGTAGTACAACGTAGGTAGTATCCTTTAAATAAAAATGAGAAGCATTTGGTGCGTTCATTGAGGCTCCATTGCCAAATTCCCATTTGTGGGCCATTGAACCATATTTCACCGTAGTTTTATTGGTGAACACATATTTATTTTGATACAAACATTGCTTAACGGCGTTTATATCAAAGTTTTCCATTGGTTTTGGATAGGTTACAAACTGTTCTGTAACAGAATCCATGCAACCAAAGTTTGTTTTTTCTACCAATTTTATATCATAAATGGTATCTTTAGGGAAGAAACGAGTAAATGTTTTCAGGTTGCTATTGAACCCATCACTGATTACCCAACTAGAAGCGAAACTTCCTTCGCCAATAGTTGACAATGATTTAAACACAAAGGATTGGTTATTTACGCACTGGGTTGAATCGTTGGTATTTAAATCAACCAATGGCATGTCGTTTACTTTGATCAAACGCCCAAATGTGTCTGTACATCCTTTTTCGGAAGTTGCCCTTAAAACGGGTCTATAAAAGGCCCATTTTTTGTATTTATGGGTTGGAGATATGGTTGTTGATGTTGTAAAATCGTTAAACGACCAATTATAGGTTAATGTGCCTTTTCGGATACCAGAAGTATTGGTGAAAATATAATTATTTTGACGGAGACATTGCGCACTGTCGTTCAGCGTGAAATTTGGTGTCGGTTTTGAATGCACCGTAATGATTCTCAAAGCGGTATCCAAACATCCCTTATTCGAAGTTTCAATTAGGGTTATGAGATGATTTGTATCTGGGGTAAAGGTATACGTAGTTGGGGATGCCACATTATTTGTACCTGAAAAAATCCAACGACGCGCATTGCTTCCCAACGCAATGGTAGATATATCTGTAAAAACAAAATTCTGATTGTTAATACACTGAGCGGTATCGTTGATGGTAAACTTTGCCTTCGGCATTGGGTGAACCACTGTTTGATTAAAGAATGTATCGATACACTGGTTATTTGAGGTTGTAACAAAGGCCAACTTGTAGGTTCCATAACTCGGATAAACGTGATTCAATACCGATGTGGCAGCTTGAATGGTATCGCCCCAAGTGGTCATATAGGTCATACTTCCATAATTGATTGTAGACTTTGGCGTTAATGTAAATGCATTGGTTCGATAACATTGTGCACTGTCTTTCACCGCGTACTTCGAAACTGGCATTGGCCAAACAATCATGGTTTTCTTAATTGAATCTATGCAGCCATAGTTGGTGGTTGTAATTAACTGAGCAAAGTGGGTGTTAAAATTGGGATACTTGTTATTTCCATTCACCGAAGTTTGGGATTTTCCATCTGAATATTTCCAACTATTCTTGGTGATGGTGCCATATTTCACTTTTGATTTGTTTGTGAATTGGAAGTTGTTGTATCGCAAACATTGATCGCTATCGTTGGTTGTGTATGAAGGATAAGGCTTCGGATAAACTTCAATAGATAAAGTAAGTGAGTCCATACATCCATATTGGCTAGTCGTTACCAATTTCACTTTGAAAAAGGTGTCTTTGGCGTATTTTCTTGAGGGACTTTTTACCGTTGAGGTAGAATCTTGGAACTTCCATTTTCTGGCATACGTTCCATACGAAACCGTTGACAAATCGTTGAATGTGAAAAGTTGTTGATTTACACACTGGGTAGAATCATTAATGCCAATCTTGGTTTTTGGCATTGGCCTTACATAAGTGGTTTTACTAAAGGAATCTTTACACCCTTTTTCTGAGGTAGCAACAAGTTTAACGAGATAAGTCCCAAAGGAAGCAAACACGTGGGTTGGACTTTTTGCTGTGTCTGATTTTGTATCGGCATAGGTCCATTTGTAAGATAATTTTCCTTTGCGAATTCCAGATTTGTTTGTGTACGTGAATGTATTTTGGGTAAAGCACATTGAACTATCTGAAGGGGTATAAAGCACTTTCGGCATTGAATGCACAGTAACTTTATTTTTAAAGGTATCTAAACATCCAAAGTTGGACGTGATCACTAAAGTAATATAATGGGTGGTATCGGGAGTGAATTTTCGGGTAACGATAGATCGGTTGGAATTTGAATCTGCAAACATCCATTTCCTCGTATAACTTCCTGATGAAATACTTGAGATATCCGTGAACACAAAACTCTGATTCGCAAGGCATTGTGCAGAATCATTCACTTTGTATTTGCTTACTGGCATTGGAAAAGCAATTGTTTTTTTGATCAGTGTATCAATGCAATTATTGTCTGTAGTTGCAATGTTTATAACATTGTAAGTTCCAGAAGTTGCATATTTATTTACATTGCTATTTCCAGTGTAGGTTTTCCCATCTCCCCAGAACCCTTTATTGGTAACGGTGCCGGAGCTTACCGTTGAACTGGCGGTTACGGTGAATGAATTGTATCTCACACATTGGTCACTGTCGTTAAATGTAATTTTAGAAACGGGCATTGGAAAAGTAATGGCCTTTCTGCTGAAAGAATCTACACATCCATTGTTACTGGTAACAATAATTTTGGGATAAAAGTTTCCAACCAAGGCGTGTTTATAGGTGCCTTTTGAAGTATTTTGAGTGGTGTTGTTTGGATATTTCCATTTATATGAAAACGAACCATTTTTAATAGTTGTGGTTGATGTTAAAATGAAGGTATTCCAACGTAAACATTGGTCGGAGTCGTTCAAGGTATATGAAGGATTGGGTTTGGTAAAGATGATCATTTTTCTGCGTGCAGAATCAATACATCCGTATTGGCTTGTTTTAATTAATTTCACAAAATAAAACGTGTCCTTCGGGTATGTCCTATTCACTACCCCATTCACAGAACTTGAATCGTGGAACATCCATTTTCTGATTGTGCTGCCATAAGGTATTGTGCTTATGTCGGTAAATACAAATTTCTGTTGGTTGATACATTGATCGGTATCGTTCACTTGTATTTTAACAACGGGCATTGGGTATACAATAATGCTTTTTGTAATGCTGTCGGTACAACCATAATTAGAGACGGCGCGTAATTTGGCTATGTAATTTCCATATACTGGATAAGTATAAGTGGGATTGTACGTTGTGCTGTTATTTCCGTTTCCAAAGCTCCATTTTGCGGTTACCGTTCCTGTGGTGATGGTGCTCGTATTGGTAAATTTGAATACATTTTGGCTGTAACATTGGTCGGAGTCGTTTACTGTGAAACTTGGCTTCGCCATCACATTTACCCTAAAATATTGTGAGGTTGTATCGCCGCAACCGAAGTTTGATTTTGCATACAATGTAACCAAGTATCGGCCTATGGCTGCATATGATTTTGAGGGACTATAAACTGAGGAATTTGATCCATCACCGAATGTCCAATATGCAGATAATTTGCCCCAATTGATTGTTGTATTGTTGCTAATGTTATACTTGTTGGTACTCAAGCACTGGTTTGTATCGGGAACAGAGAACTTTGCCTTAGGCATTGGTAAAACCCTAACGGTTTTAATCATGGTATCTAAACAGTTCAAGTTCGTTTTTGTAATCAAACGAACATAAAAGAGTCCCGTGTCTGTATAGCGATGTTTTACCGTTTTGCCAGAATCTTTGTTGCCATCACCATATTCCCAGCGGTAGGTGTAGGTTCCTTTATTCAGGGTACTCCCTTCGGTGAATGTAAATTGATTTACATTAAAACATTGAGGGATATTATTTACAGTGTAATCGGGAATTACAGAAGGTTTCACTCTAATTGGAAAGATTACAGAATCTTTGCAGCCATAATTAGAAATACTTACAAGTTTAGAGGTATAATATCCATCCAAAACAAACCGATATTTAAATAATTTAGATGTACTGGTAACGCCATTGCTTAATGTCCATTTAGAACTCAAATTTGTCCATGGAATAGTAGAAACATCTTTCATATTAAAAGTATGTTGCGTTAAGCACTGAGCACTATCGTCTACCGATGCCTTTGCCGTTGGATTGGGGTAAACAGTTGTTGTTTTAGAAAGAGAATCCTTACACCCTTTTTCAGTGGTTACAACCAATTTTGTTGTATAAAACCCATGACTGGCATACAAATGGGTGTCGTTATAGGTTATGGCTTTGGTATTGTCGCCACGGTACCAAATTTGCGATGCCAAGGCTTGTTTCCCGGTTGAGTTATTGATAAAAGATATGGTATTCTTATCACATTTGGGATTATTCGCAAATAACACTACAGGTCTTGACCAAATAGTGTATTCTTTGCTAATATTCTCGGTACATCCTGCCGTATTCGATACATAGAGCCTCACCGTATAGGTTTTATCGGTCAAATATTTTTCTGAGGGATTTTGAGATCCCGAGGCAATACCATTGCCTAAATCCCAGTACCAATATTGAATTTTATCACCAACTGATATAGATTGATCTGTAAATTGCGATGTTTCACCAATGCAATTTGAAGTAACCGTAAAACTAGGTACAGGTGCAAAAGAAACCTTTACATATTTCACAATGGTATCGGAGCAGCCTTTGTCGGAATATACTGTGAGTTTTACCCTGTAATAACCGGTGTCTTTCCATTGATGGAATGGGTTTTCCTTTGTGCTTGAAGTACCATCTCCAAATTCCCAAATAAAACTCTTCAGATAACCTGTTTTAATGGTGGTATAGTTATAAAAACTTGTAGCAAGCTGTTTACAGTCTGTATACCAGTAAAAGTTCATTTTCTGCAATTCCCAAACTGTAATTTTATGTTTAAATGCCAAACTGGTATCCGGATAAATCGTAGAGCAAACATTGGTTGAACCATTTATTGTAAATGTACCTCGTGCAACCAAGTATGGGTAAAAATCTCCATAACCCGTATATTTCAAACTTACTGAAGTGTCGCTGGTGGTATTTAAGTTATTGTTATTAATGTCATTGAATTGCCAAATATAATTTGTGCCATAGGTTGATTTATTCTTGAACACTACATTTAACGGACTGCAACCAATACTGTCGCTAATAATTTCATATTTCGCAGTTGGACCCACTACCATTATCGTTTTTTTGAAACTATCAATACATCCCCTATTATTCCTTACTGTTTGGGTAATTTTATAGGTGCCTGTATTTAAAAATTTGGTGGGATTTGGGAATTTGATTTTGGCAAATTGTGGACCTAAATCATATGTATAATCGTTTATAATATCTCCAGACAATGTTCTTTTTGAAGTATCTGTGGTAGATGCTGTTGAAGTAAGTTTTACAGATTGTGGGCAAAGGAAAGTATCTGCAGGGGATGTAAATCCAGCATACAATCCAGATACCTGCACTTGTTGGATATTCTGAAAGGTATCATAACAACCCGCACTATCCTTGGCAATTAACGAAAGATTATAAATTCCCGGACTGTTGTAGACAACCTTAAAGTTCGAAGCAATGTAGTTATACCCTTTTCCATCGTCGAGGTTGTACCAACATTTTTCTTTTCCTGCAGTTGCTCTGGCAGTGTTACTAAATAAACCGGATGGAGATGATCCTGTTGGGTAATAACGGCAATCTTCTTGAAAAGCAATAGTGTCCCTCACACAAACGAATTTTCTACTTAAATACATGTCCATTTTAAATCCAACATGTATGAATTGAGTATCTTCTAGCAAGCAGCCTGAAGGATTAACAACTCTGAGAATTATCCGATAATCACCGGCTTTAGTATATGTATGAAATTTAAAATGTTGAATTGTGTCAGAAACTACAGACCCATCGCCAAAATTCCAGGTAAATTTCGTGCCTTTTGTTTGGTTTGAATCGGCAAGGTAAAAGAGTATTTTCGTGTTTTTACAAATATATTTATTGGGGTTATAGGTAGAAGTGAATTTGGAACTCATTCTTACAATTCGAATCACTCTTGGAAACCAGGCAGTGTCTCTACAAACCACACCATTTGTATCCGTACCATTTTCTACAATCAAACCTGTAGTCACATATCCCAAAGAGTCTCCAGCCAGCGGGGTAAGTGCATAGTTATGTGTAAATTTATTAAAAGACCAATAGTTATTAAAACTTCCACTTTTGGCAGCCTGCAGAGAATCCCACATAATCCACATTGCATACTTTAGGCAACTAGGTTTAGGCCGGGTCGAGTCAAACCAAACGGTTTTGTTTTGAAGTACCGAACTTGGACCTGGGCATGCCAATGTATCTGACGGGGTAAAACTCCCTTTAGCCATAGGCTTCATTAGGGGAAGCTGGGCATAGGTAATATCTGTGCACCCAAGGGCTGTATCTGTAACCCTTAAAGAAGCGTTGTAGCATTTGTCAACCAAACGCGGGTAAAAATGCTTAAATTTCAGCGAATCTTTCGAATAGTTACAATTGCTGTTGGCATTTATTCGGGCTTTGGTATCGGTGGTGCAGGTATATGTTAAATCGTCGGCATTCCAAAAAGAAACCAATTTTTTATTTTTATAGGAATAAGATCCATTTTCAAAGTACACAGTGTCGTGTGCTTGACATTGGAATTGGTTTTGAATTTGTTTAAAACGAGCTATCGGACCAGTAATTACAATTGAATCTAGCTTGCGAATACTGTCGCACCCATTTTTACTGATGGTCACATAAGGATAAAACACTCCAGTTTTGCTATAATGGTAACTTCCTGAAAATATATTGCTTGTGGTTGGCCCAATAAAACTCCATGTAATTTTCGAATTGGCAATAACAGTTTGAGCAAAATCAAATTTATTGTCACTATAGCAACTGCTGTAAATTTTTGTAATTTTGGCATCTACCGGGAAACTTGTATTTCTAACCCTATTTTTTGTTAGAAAGGTATCGGTACAACCATTAATATCGGTAATTGCCAATTTGGTGTAAAAATCTCCATCTTTCGAATACAAATGGGTAGTCTTTGTCCAATTTGTAGTATCAATACTTCCATCGTCGAAAATCCAGGTGAATTTTTTTATTTTGGAAAAAGAGATATTCGAGCTATTTGTAAAAGAACCTGTTGTACCAAAACAACCCGATATAATCGAATTATCAAGTTTGGCAGTAACAATTGGACGAATGAAAACCACACTGTCTTTGGTAATTTGGGCACTACAATTACTCGAATCAACCATTTCAACTGTAATGTTGTAGATACCACCGTTTTTATCAAGATAAGCATGGCAAATGAGTGTGTCTTTGAATGCGCTAAAATCATCAGTATAACCATCATCAAAGATTATTTTTCGAGATTTTAATGATTTGTTTTTTGAGGATAATTTGATGCAAACATTGTTATTGCGGAAACACTGAGTGTCTTTAATAACGGTGAATGTTGCGTCAGGCGTATTGTTAATTAAGACCGAAGGAACAACTACGGTGCAAGAAGTGGTAGCAAATGCTACAGTTAATTTGGGATAAACTTTTTTGCCTACCGTATACACATGTTTTGATGTTTGTCCAGAACCCGTTGTTGAATCACCATAATTCCAAGTGTAGCTTTTTGCTGCTGATAAAGTATCGGCAATAAATGTGAGTGAAATTCTTTCGCAGATGCTTGTATCCGAAACACGCCCAACAGGTGTTGGATAAACTGTGATTATTTTGGTGAAAGAATCAATACAACCAGATTTCGAAATCACCACCAATTTGATGGTGTCGGTTCCTGAAGCGGTGTAGGTATGTTTTGGGTTTTTTATTGAATATTTAGATCCATTTCCAAAATCCCATTTCCATTGAGCAACAGAATCAAGTGTATTTTCAGTAGATGTATTTATGGTTTTTAACGCCAAATTTTTACAGGAATTGTCAATTGTAAAACTAGCGGTTGGTTTGTCGTAAACGGTTACACTCTGTATGAGTGAATCAACGCAGCCTATTGAAGTATCTTTAACAATAAGTCGAACTTTATATGTGCCCGCTTTGTTAAAAATATGTTTGGGATTATAAGTGAATGCAAAATTGGCAGCACCAGAAGTTGGGTCACCGAAATTCCAATCGTAAGTAATCTTTGAACCAGTAGTAGATGCTGTAAATTGTTTTTGTTCCCCTTTACATGAAGTTTTAGGATAAGAAAAAGAAGGACTACATTGTGCATTCAAATTAAAAATTTGAAATAAAAAAGAGAACGTAATCAAAAGTTTTTGCACAGTGTTTCTTTGGTTTTGAATGATACAATTTTTAATTAAACGAATCAATTTCATTTTCAGTCAATTATAAAATTGATTGCATTTGGCAACTTTTTGTAGGAATTGCAAAAAATAGTTCATTTATTTTTTATGATATATGCAAATATAATAGACATAATATTTATAAACAACAATTTAAGTTGATGTAAAAAATAAAAATTCCAAGTTGAGTAAGGTAATTAAATGGCTTAAATCACTTAACAAAACGAATAGCATAAATGCTCACTATAATAAAAACAAAAAACCCCAGCAAGCTGGGGTTTCTGTAAATCAAATATTATTAATTTTTTATAATTTAAACTTATAACCCAATGTGAGTTGTAAGCTTATGTGCTTATTGGCATTTTCGGCAAGTTTGCCATATAAGTTTTGTGCACTCATTTGACCATGAAGTCCCATTATGAAATTATTAAGTTCAACTTGTGTTCCTAAAATCAAACCGAAGTCAGATCGGTTTAATCCATTAATTACTTCTTTTTCCATAAAATAAGGTTCAGAATTTGAATCATACTCTTCATTATAATATTCGCTTTTATAAGAACTTTGGGCTCTCACTTCTAATGCATAACCGACATACGGACCAAAATTGTAGGTGATTTTCATTTTCCTGTAAGTGGTATTGAAATTTACTAAAATTGGCATTTCAATAACCGACAATTTATATGACGCTTTTTGAACAAATTCTAAATCCATGTAATCCAATCCTGTTATTGCGGTTGTCCACCCTTTTTGATTGAAGCGCAAAATGGGTTCTAGTGAAATCTTCCGGCTCAGAGGGATATCGATTCCCGCGCCAAATTGAATTCCAGCAAGTGGATTGAAAAAGTCATTTACTTCTTGATTGTCAAAATCTTGAACACTGTTTAAGTTTCCTCCAATAAAAGGATGTAAAGAGATTTGCGCTTGTGATTTATTCCAAATCATGGCAAACATAACGATGAATAAAGTTTTAAAGTTCATGCCACAATATTAGTGGGGCTGAATACAGAGTTCCTTTGCAAAAAACGCAAATTGAACATTGCAAAATTGCAATTATTGCAACCAATCAAAAAATGGAAACGCAAAAAAAAGGTCAGAAATAAATTTCTGACCTTTTTGAAAATTACTTATTTAAAATTAATGCTGAATAATGAATTTACTTGAATAAACCTTGTTTTGAGATTTTACATTTACGATATAAAATCCTGAAGGATAATTCATAGTTGAAATTTCAATTTTATTCAGTTGATCTTGATTGTTTACGAAAATTTTCTTACCAGCCAAATCAACAATTTCTACAGATTGAATGTTAGAATTAGATTCAATAAACAATTGATTGTTTACTGGATTAGGATAAACTTTAACTACATCTTTAGAAATAGTATTCACATTACTTGGAACAACGCCATTGGCAGAAATTGCAAACGTATATAACGGGTTTTTAAAATCGTTAGAATACATTTTCACTGTTGCATTTGCTTTAGCCAAAGTTGCAGTTCCAAACTGGATCATTAAGTTTTCAGATTTTCCAGGTTTAATTGAGAATGATTTAGATGTTGGATAAACGATTTCAAAATCAGATTTACTTGACCCTGAAATTGCAATTGAATCAATATTCAAATAGTCTTTTCCTGTGTTTTCCATTTGGAAAACTCTCATTTTTTGGCTACCAATACCTACATTTCCAAAATCAGTATGATTAAATACATTGCTCAATAAATCACCACTTGCAATTGGATTTGTATTTCCTGAAATAGTTAATTTAGGAGCAATTGCTTCAGCTGTAACGTTGAATGTATATATAGAATCAGCAGCATCAGAAGTTATTGTAACAACATCTGTGAAAATTCCTGGCAAAGCAGAAGTAAATTCAACTGTAACTGTATTTTTAGAAGAAGAACTTACAACCATTGGGAAATTCACATTTTTGATAATGAAATTACCAGAATTTCCAACTTTGATGTTTTTTACATTCAAAGTAGAAAGTCCATTGTTCACAATTTCAAAAGATTGAGAAGCAGTCTTTTTAATTGCAACTTCACCCAAGTGAGTTCCATTCATTGCTGAAGTTACTGTTTCACCATTAGAAATTTCATAACTATTGCTAAGAACTTTAATGTCAGATCCTTCAACAGTTGCCTTGATTTTGAAATCAAAATCTGATTCGTCAACATCATTCGAATTGATAGTAACAAGTCCCTCAAAAACACCAAGTTTTGTTGGGTTGAATTTAACTGATATCACCAATACAGAATCAACATTTACTTTTGCTGATTTAGCAGAAACGATTTCAAAACCTGCAGATTGACAATCAACGTTTTTAACTACCAATTTACCTTTACCTGTGTTTTTAATCGTAAAGTTTGCAAACAAAGGATTTTGTAATCCAGTTACACCCATATCAGTACCATTAGAAGTTTGGGTAGCAGCAGCGTGATTTAAGATTTCAATTTTATTTCCAGCACAGTTAATTTCAGGAGAGTTATTGAAAGTTGTAGGATTAAACATTGCCAAAATTTGACCACCTTCAACTACTTCACCCGCGATAGGATAATGAGCTTGATCAACCAATAAGAACATTCCAGGACCTAAAATTGATTGTGCATCCATCATTCCACTTGATTCTTCATCTAATGTCAAGAAATTACTTCCGTTGCTTTCAAAACGTGAAGGATCGTGTTGTGCTAATTGAGTCAATTTGTCTGTTTCAACATTATATTGATGAATTTTACCATTGTGAACGTTATTTCCAACATCTTCCTGAACCAAAAGATTACCAGTATTGTCGAACCCAATATTATCCATCATTTTTTGTCCCTCAGTACCATCTAAAACAGCGGTAATAGATCCACCTTTTTCAGGGTTTTGGATATCGTCAAAATGTAATTTCCACAATCTACTAGGAGCAGTAAATGAATTGGTAGTTACAAAATAGAAATCATTTAAATTATTTGGATCCCAAGCTCCATCTTCTGGTCTCAAGAAATTTGTTACTCCTTTAAGATTTGAAAATCTGTTTAATTGAAATCCTGTAGAATCAACAATATTACCTAAATCAACGAGCGTAACAGCAGTATTCGGGGTAGGAATAGAAAGGCTAGTTTCAGTTGTTAAACCATTAACCGCAACACCGTATAACTTACCATTTGTTAAACCCGCTTTATCAACTTCTGTTCCGGTAGTTGTTTTATTACCAACATAAACATACACTTGACCTGGAGTAGCATCGTCTGTTCCAATTACAATCGTTTTATCTTGCTCTAAAGGATTAGCAATCGCGTTTTCCCAGCTAAATTTACCCATCCATGGCAATTCGTAAGAATTTCCATTTTCAGAACCGGTTAATACGTGTGCGAAAGCTCTTCCTTCAGCACCTGATTCTTCACCATTCAAATAAATGCGGCTTGTTGAACC
This sequence comes from Flavobacteriales bacterium, assembly GCA_947487175.1. Taxonomy (GTDB): domain Bacteria; phylum Bacteroidota; class Bacteroidia; order NS11-12g; family UBA955; genus VMCP01. Next base: position 22,368 of record CANKVM010000010.1, read on the forward strand.
TTTTCCAGTTTTAATATTATAGAACGCAGAAATTGGAGCTAAGTCACCTGAACAAAATCTATTGAATGCAGATCTTGAAATTGAGTTCGAAGAATTATACAAACCATAGCTTTTAGAATCCCACAAATACACATTTTTAATTTGATCAGCACCAGAAATGACAGATAAATTAGATTTGTTAATATTCCATCTAGAAACAAATGAACCTCTATTTCCATGTGCGTGAGTTGCACCTACAGCACTTCCAAATTCATGATTGATAACCATGGTAAATGTGCCATCATTATTATCAAAAGCACCAGCACCATCAGGTGTTCCTGCCATTATATAATTACCAACAACATCGCCTGCTGTTAAAATAGATGTAAACGATACACCCGGAGCAGTACCAAGTAAATAAGGTGAACTTGAAGAACTTATTCCAGTTGAGCCTTGTACATATCCTAAACCTGATAATGCAAAGTCATATCTACCTTCATTATTGTCATTGTTAAAGAATGCAATATTAGCTTTCTTAAATCCAACAGACTTAGGTAAGAATTTAATTGTTAAAGAATAAACACCATTAGGTGCAATAGTTAACGGGAAACTAGGAGCAGAAAGCAAACTAAAATTAGGGGCATCAATACCTGTAATTTGAATGTTTGAAACAATTAAATTACCAATACCCGTATTTTTAATGTTGAAAGTTTTCACTACAAAATTAGAAAGGCTAGAACCACCAAAATCAGAATTATCTGAAACAGATGGCATAGAATCACCTAAAGCAATTTCTACGTTATTACCCAAAACAGAAACTTCTGGGTTGCTTTTAAATGTTTCAGGGATAAATACTTTCAACAATTGGCCACCTTCAACTACTTCTCCACCAATTGCGTAATGCGCTTGATCAACCAATAAGAAATTACCATTTCCTAAAATAGATTGCACATCAATGATTCCGCTTGATTCTTCATCAATTGTTAAGAAATTAGTTGCTCCAGTTTCAAATCTATTTGGATCATGTTTTGCGATTAATTCAAGTTTGTCTGTTGCAATGGTGTACTGCCAAATTTTACCATTGTGATTTTGGCTTCCAACATCTTCTTGTAACATAATGTGACCAGAATTATCAATAGTTAAATTATCAACCATTTTTTGACCTTCTGTACCATCTAAAACAGCAGTAATAGTTCCACCTTTTTCAGGAGAATTAATATCACTAAATCTTAATCTCCATAATCTACTTGGAGCAGTAAATGAATTCGTTGTAGCAAAATAAAAATCATTTAAATTGTTTGGATCCCAAGCACAATCTTCAGGTCTCAAGAAATTGGTAACACTTTTTGCAATGCTTAATTTATTTAAACCTGCACCAGTTGAATCTATAATTGAACCAAGATCTGCCAAAGTAAAGGCAGTATTTGCAGCAGGAAAAGATGTGCTCACTTCAGCCGTTAAACCAGCAACTGCAACACCATATAATTTTCCATTTGTTAAACCAGCTTTATCAATATCATTTCCTGTGCTATTTTTAGTTCCAACGTAAACATAAACTTGACCTGGGGTAGCGTCATCAGTACCCACAACAATAGTTTTGTTTGAAATATTAGGATTGGCAACTGCATTTTCAAATGAATATTTACCCATTAATGGCAATTCATACGATGAACCAGCAGCAGCTCCAGTAACGATGTTAGCGAACGCACGTCCCTCAGAACCAGATTCTTCTCCAGCCATGAAGATTTTCTCTTTTGTACCTAAACCTGTTACAGGATTATAAAATGCATAAACTGAAGGCAAATCAGCTGAACAGAATCTATTAAATTGACCTTTAGAATTTAAGTTGGCACTGTTATACAAAACATAGCCAGTTGGTGTCCAAGCGTACACATTCTTAATCATATCTTCACCGCTTACAACAGATAAATCTGACTTGTTTATGATCCATTTACTTATAAATGCACCAGCCGTACCATGTGCCCTAGGAATACCAACGGAAGTATTCAATTCATGGACCAAAACCACTGAAAATGTACCATTGTTGTTATCAAATGCACCCATTCCATCAGGAATACCTACCATTTTGTAGCCATTCACTGACTCTCCAGCTGTTAAAATAGATGTAAAACTTACACCATCAGCTGTTGGTATCAAATACGGTGTATTATTTGTACTTGGACCAGTTAAACCACCAATTAACAATTGTTTATTCGGCACTAAATTTTTCAATTTATCTGCACCTTTTAAGTTAAAAGTTACAACATGCGAAACTGTTGATGTAGCAATTGCAATACCATTTCCATTTGGACAAGTTTGCGCAAAATCATTGTCATTACAAATTGCAATTGTACTATCGTTAATAATGGCAATACCTTCCGCTTTATCATAAGCAGCAGGCCATCCTTTAGCCAATAAATCCATAGCCAATTTTTTTCTTACTGGTGTAATACCCTCAACTCTCAAACCGGCTGAGTCAACCAAACCTTCTAAAGTTTTTGTATTTGTAGCATATGATATACCACTTTTTACAGCGGTTGCGCCGTTGATGTTTATTGTATACATACGTTTGATATCCGTAGTACCTCTTGCAGCAGCCTCTAATACTAAAAACGTACTGTCATTGATAGCAGCCATATCACCCGTTTTCCAATCTCTCAAACGAATTTGATTTCCGCCAGTTCCAATAATACCATCATTTAAATACACATACATTTTTTGTGTATTTGAAATAGGATCAATTTCAAGAATTCTATGAACTCTAGAATTATCACCTACTGCAGCAGTAGGATACAAAATAGGACTTTGAATCATTGCATAAATTTTACCGTTTGGTGTAATTGCAATATTTTCAAAACCTCTGTTATTTTTACGATATTTAAAACATGTATCAATTTGAACATCTTCAATTTGAGCGCCTGCTAAATTTGCATATGGAGTGTATCTGCGCATTACAACACCATTTGGACTTACTTTCCAAATTGTTGGTCCGCCTTCTTCACAAATCCAGAAGTTACCATCAGCGTCAACAATGATTCCCTCACTGTCAATTCCCCAAATGTCTTTCGCCGCCGTTTTCTTCAAGAAATTTGCACAATTCATAACGGTGTCAGTACTTACCATTTCAGCAGCAGTACTACCAAATCCAGTTGGATTTAATACCCCTGATGCGCCAGTTCCATTAGGACGTTTGATTGTAATTGATTGCAAAATTTGCACTGAATCACCTTGAATTCTAATTCTGTGAATTTTAGGTATGTATGATGCGAAAGCATACATCTTGTCGTAAGTTGGTCTGCATAATGCTGTGTTCGCGTTACCACAATCAACGTTTACACCACGATCAGTTAACGTCCAAAATTCTTTTCCCCCTGTGTTGGGAATTGGAAACAACCCTGAAAATCCTGCCTCTCGAAACTTAACACCCTGAAAAGTTCCAATAGGCGCCGATGTTTTGTTGGAATAATCTTTTTGAACGGTAATTTGAGAAATCCCTTTTCCGCAAAAAATCAAAAATCCAATTAAAACAAGGCTTTTGTTTAAATTTTTTAAATTCATATAGTTTTTTGTTTGTGATTTCAAAACAAGGCTACATGCATTAAGGACTAATTATTTTAATGAGATGTTAATATGATGATTCACATTCATACATTATGAAATTGTGGTCAAAATATTTATTTGGAATGATTTTAAATTAACATAAATAAAATACCGAAAGAAGTAATGCTTTCTAAAATATTCAATTTAACTAGCCTAAAAAAAATCAGCAACACCTACTCTCACTTCTTTTACCTATCTTTACTTATTCGATAACATTTGAAGCCATTGTTTCTTCTGCGTTGGATTTTAAAAATCACTGATATGGCAAAAGAAAAAGAGGGGAAAAAAAAGTCTGACAAGACAGCCCCAACAAAAACACCAAAAGAGAAAAAAGCCGAAAAAGCTTTGAAAAAGATTTCAAAAGGTAAAGGCGATTAAATCAGTCCTACTTTCACATTTGATTACTTTCTAAGCAAAAAGTTCACTCGTGAACTTTTTTGCTTTTATGCCTTTTTTATCCAAAACTTCAAATATGTTTTGAATAACGAATCCTTCAATTGATAAGTACTTGGAATTTCTGGTCCAGAACTGTGATAAGTGACAACCCTCGTGCCAACAGGCATTTGTTCGAGCTGCTTATGCACATAGGCCGAATATTCTAAATACAACTCATCATCTAAAAAAACAGTTTGATCTAAGGCAGATTCAGGCGATAAGTTTTCAAAAAAGGGATTAAATAAATAAAAGGCATTGAAATCTTTGAATTTAATACGATCAATATTGGTATTCAAAAAACTCACATTATCAATGCTGTATTTATTGGCAATTTCATCGCCACATTTGCAATAATTGGCTCTCTGCTCCACCCCAGTGAAATGAGCATCAGTGGTTAACGCACCTACAAAACAAAATTTACCGGCGCCTGAACCAACATCCAAAATTCTAATGTTTGGCTCTGTTGCCAAAAATTGCGCCGCTGCTTTGGCAATTTTAATGGGAGTAAAATGGGTAGCCGACTTTCGGCGAATTTCAAGTGGAAATATCAAATCGAACTCTTCATCCGTTAAATCGTGTAAGTTTTTTAATTTTGAGGGATGCATGGTTATGAAGATGAATTCCTTATCTATTAATCTGATTCTAATTCTTTTAGAATTTGATTTACATCGTCTTCAGTTTTGAAGAGTTTTTCTTTGCAAACCGCAATTAAAACAGATGCCCTCTTTACCTTTTCAGACAGTTCATCTACAGAAATTTCTCCCGATTCAATTTCTTCTACTATTTGTTGAAGCTCTTCAAACGCTGCTGTGTATTTTATTTCCTTTTCGTTGCTCATAACTTATTGTTGGATAGGTTTTTTTGATATTACTTCACTGTCTACGGCTCCGTCTACAAATTGACTTTGAATGATTTGCCCTTCTTTAATTTCGGCAATTGACTTCACAATTTTTCCATCTAGCAGGGTCAAACTATACCCCCTTTTTAACAAATTGAGTGGATTTAAAAGATTCACCACTTTCTCTTGTCCCTCAATATTAGAAAAATGAGTTTTGAGGGACAATTTAGCTGCCCTTATCAAATTCAATTTCAGTTGGTTTTCAATGATTTCGTGCTGCCCTTGAACAATGTTCAATGACGAAGTAGACAATGTAGCCTTAAAGTTGGTTAATGTATGCCGTGACTCTTGCAATTGCAACTTCACATGGGCTTTCAACAGATTAACCTCGTTGGTTAAATTGCGCTTGGAATACAAAAAGATATCGGCTGATTTACGGAGAATGGTTTCTTGGAATTTCTGAATGGGTACCCAAAAATTATGAAATTCTTGAATTAAGAAATCGGCCAATTCTGTGGGCGTAATTGCGTTACGAAACGACACCATCTCTGAAACGGTTTCATTGGTTGAGTGCCCTATTCCTGAAAATACAGGCAACGGGAACTCCGCTATTTCTTTAGACAATAAATAATTGTTGTAACACGACAATCCTACATCTCCTCCTCCGCCGCGAATAATGGCAACCGCATCAAAATGTTGTTTTACACTATCAATTCGGCGCAGCTGTGCAATGATGGTAGGTGCAGCATTGTCGCCTTGCAAAATGGCAGGAAAGAGCATGGTAAAAAACTGGTATTTCCATTGATTTCGGGTAATGACTTGCATGAAATCTGAATACCCTTTGCTAGACTCAACTGAAATTATTGCAATACGTTTTGGCAACAACGCCAATTTGTGTTGTTTATTTTTCATGAACAAGCCTTCGGCTTTGAGCTTTGCAATACTCTCTTGCTTTTCCCTTTCTAATTCGCCTAAGGTAAAAGACGCATCGATGTCAGAAATTTTGAGCGTGAGACCAAATGTTGGATGAAAATCTATCATTACAAACAACAAAACCGTAATACCATCTTTGAGGGGTTCACCTAAGGTTTTTTGGAAATTCTGATTAATTCTTGAAAAGTCTGAATTCCAAATGGTTGAACGCATTTCGGCAACCACTTTGCCATTGTTTTTCTCAACCAACTCAGGAAAACAGTGTCCAGTATGGGCGTAAAAATTGAGTTTGTTAATTTCAGCTTTTACCCAAAATCCAGTTTTAAAAACCTGATTTACCACCTTTTGAATATTGAGTGTAACTTGTTGCAGGGTAAAAAACGATGGTTGTGCCATTTGAGAACAACAAATATAAGAATAGAGTTATTAAATATCTTTGCAAAAAATGCAAATAAAGAAAATCAAATTAAGGTAGCTCTGGCAATTTTAATTTCGAAATAATCGAATTTATCGTTCAGTTTGGCTTTGATTTCACTTAATTTATCTCCTGCATTTGAAATTTCGGCACAAATTTCATTGAGGGTAAGTTCATGCATAAAATCAGTTGCTTTTAACTGTTTTAATTCTACGCATTTTACCAAATGGGTTTCTACGGTAGATCGCGATAAATCTCTTTCCAATGCAGTTTTCTCAACCGATTTTAATTGCTCATAAACCTGTTTTGTTAATAGAATATTTTCAGGAATTTTGATTTCGCTGCCTTTGGTTTTTGCAGTTTTCTCTTTGGGCAACTCCCCTGTTTTTTGTCCCTCAGAATCTTTTTTATTTGTCTGCACAGAAACTGTATTCCCGACAGACAATTCTAATGGAATTTCGCCTTCAAACAACCGAATACTTCTATATGAAACCTGAATCAATTGTTGGCGTTTGGCAAACAACACATTCGAAACAGCTTCAATTTCTTTGCGCCATTTCTTTTGCTTGTTTTTTAATGTGTAGGCATCAAGCATCAACTTCAATTCCTTTGCACTTCTCACATCCATTTGATTCACAAAATAAACCGTTGCCTTAGAACAGCGCTCTGTTAAAGTTGGCAACAAGTCGGAATTGGATTTACATTCGGCAAAAGTTTGGTTGATTTGATATTGAAACTTCTCTGCAACTTTTTGAATATCAAACAACACAGAAATCGTTTTTTCAGACCAATCGTTAATGTCTTGAGGGAATTCAAGCCCGAACTTAGCTAATAATCTATGTTTCCAATTGTAAACAAAGACTCGAATTGGGTCAAATTCATAAATACGCAACAACTTATCTTGTCCAAATTGTCTTTTTTCCTGTTCTAAAATTTCAGGCAGCTGATCGGTAGATACATGATTTTGAGAATATTCAACAATACGGGGATCAATTAAAATGTTTCGGCCATTGATACCCGACTTCAAATACAAACCTTCGAGGGTAACGCACCTACTCAAGGCAACATAAACTTGACCTGGAGCAAATGAACGTTCCGCATCAATGATTACTTTTTCAAGGGTTAATCCTTGACTTTTATGAATAGTTATAGCCCAAGCCAATTTCAACGGAAAATGCTTAAAGCTTCCCACCTCATTTTGCATTACCCTATCTTCTACTTCGTCGTAATTATATTTTAAGTTCTGCCAAATATCTTTCTCTACTTCTATAATTTCTCTAGAATTGGGAATTACGACCTCAATTTTATCATTTGAAATAGACGATACAACGGCAATCTTTCCGTTGTAGTATCTCTTTTCACCGGAAATATCGTTTTTAATAAACATAACCTGAGCCCCTTCTTTGAGTTCTAAAATGGGCTCTGCAGGATATTGACTTTCAAAGAAATCGCCTTTTATTTCTGCGGCAAATTTGAAAGAAACTCCAGCTAGTTTTGCAAGTTTGTCTTTATTTATATGATCTGCCGTTGAATTGTGGCTACAAAGGGTAACAAATCCCTCCTCATCGGGTTCAAAATGAGGTTGATAGCGTTCTTGCAATATTTCATAGTCGCCTTCATTTAACTGCGCATTCCTTACATTATTGAGCAATGAAATAAAAGTTCGGTTGCTTTGTCTGTAAACCTTATTCAATTGCATTTGCATCACATTCAAGGCTTGATATGCCCTGGATGAGAAGAAATACTCAGAATCATAGTATGAATCAAGGAGCATTTTTTCGTCTTGCTTCACTACCGGAGGTAGCTGAAACAAATCGCCAATGAGCAAAACCTGTACCCCACCGAAAGGCAAATGGCTACGTCTGGAGAAACGCAGAGAATTGTCAATGGCGTCGAACAAATCGGCCCTCACCATTGAAATTTCATCGATGATTAATAAGTCGAAATTCTTAAATAAATCCAGTTTTGGTTTTGGATAATGAAAATGCGATTGCAGCATTGGAATATTCTGCGATACATTTGGGTCAACCACGCTGGTTGTCGGTAAAAACATTCTGGTTGGAAGTCCAAACATCGAATGAATGGTGCTTCCGCCGGCATTGATTGCGGCAACACCTGTTGGTGCCACAACAATGCACTTCTTGTCACTTTCCCTCAAAACACGCTTTAGAAACGTTGTTTTACCTGTACCAGCTTCACCCGTAAGGAACATATTTCGCCTTGTATTTTCTACAATATCGAAAGCAACGTCGGCAATATCTAAATCGTTATTCAAAGGAGCACAAAGTTACATATTAATGCTAAACGAGATTGATATTCAGACAAATTGTTGAAATAAATATCTAACTCGAAATATTGATTAAAAATGTGATAATTGGAATGATAAAGTGTTTGCTTTATGTTTGTAGATACGAGAAAAAATATACTCGAATAGCAAAATGAAAAATCAACCCATTCATCAATTACATAAATTAAAATACGTAATATTTTTCATATTGTTTTTTGCACAATTTGCAAATGCACAAGTGAGCAGCACGGATACAATATCAAATTGGAAATGGGTAAATTTAATGCTATCAGAAAGACCCAATTATTTTGAGGTTAAAAAGGCATTTGACAGTCAATTCAACGGAATTTATCCTACAAAAGGATCCGGATACAAAGTATTTAAACGTTGGGAAAGCAGAATTCTCCAGTACGTAGATGATTCTGGTTATGTGAATTGGCCAAAAGAACAAATCAATGAATTTTTAAGTGCACATGGAACACCCACTTCAAAAAGTGGAACAACTGGCAGCTCTGGCTTGATGCCAGGAGGTGTTGTATATCCAGCAACCTATTGCGCTGAATGGGGGCGTTGGCAGGCTGTGGGTCCAAATTATGGGCCATACAATCAATCTACCCAGCCAACAGGAATCGGTAGAATTTCAGGCATTGCTTTTCATCCGAAGGATACGAATACATTTTTCGCGTTGGCACCCCAAGGAGGGGTATGGAAAACCACCGATTATGGTAAAAATTGGAAACATTTGTGGACTGCCGGCACGAATAATGCTTTTGTAACGCTCGGTGCCAGCACCATGGTACTTTCATATAATAATCCCGATACTTTTTATATTGGAACCGGCGACAGGGATGCTGGCGATGCAGCGGGTTATGGGGTTATTTACTCTATGAATGGTGGCGCTACTTTTAGTGCCCGAAATACGGGAATGGGAAATGTAACGGTGTCTAAAATTCTCATGCATCCTAAAAACTCAGCCATCATAATTGCGGCTACAAATTCAGGTATTTTTAGATCTACCAATAGTGGTGCACTTTGGACAAAAACGACGGGTACTTTGAACTTTTCAGATATTGATTTTCATCCTAACAATCCATCTATAGTTTATGCAACTTCCAATGGTTTGTTTTACAGAAGTTCAAATGGTGGAACATCATTTTCGCAAATTACCAATGGAGTTCCTAGTTCAGGAATGCAACGTGGCCAAATTGCAGTTACGAAAGCCGACCGAGGACGAGTTTACTTTTTAGTTTCAATAAATTCTAAATTTGGGGGATTTTATGTTTCTCTGGATAGTGGTTTGTCGTTTACAAACGCAAATTCAAGTCCTGCAAATATTTTAGGCTATTCTGAGTTAGGAACGGATGGATCTGGTCAAGGATGGTATGATTTGGATGTGGCTGCCGATCCTTACAACAAAAACACCGTTTATGCTTATGGTGTAAACATTTGGAAATCGACCAACGCCGGAGCAACATTTACCGTTTGTGGACATTGGGTTGGCGCGGGAAATGCCGACGATGTTCACGCCGACCATCATGCTGGTGAATTCAATTCAACGGGTCGTACCTTGTTCTCGGGGAACGATGGGGGTATTTATTTCTCTCAAAACGCAGGAAAAACTTGGAATAACATTTCAAATGGAATACAAAATTCTCAGATTTATAGAATGTCTGTTGCCCAAACTGTTCAGAACATGAGCACGCAAGGTTACCAAGACAATGGATCTGCTCAGCAAAATAGAGATCGTTTTTACACTTACTACGGCGGCGATGGAATGGATTGTGTTGTTGACCCAACCGATGAAAAATATGTGTATGGTTCTTATATTATGGGTTCTATTTATCGTTCCCAAGATAGAAAAGATGTGGTTGGTATATGTTCGAATGGATCAAATGGCATCACCGAAGGTGGTGGTTGGTTAACTCCTTTTGTATTACAAGAAGGAAATCCAAATAGAATGTTCGCTGGTTTTTCTAACATATGGCGCTGCGACAGTGTAAAAAAATCGTCTGGATTTACTTTTACAAAAATATCGTCTGGTTTTCCAGGAACAGTCCAATATATCAAAAGCAGCATTGCCAAAAACAGTATTTTATATGTAATTCGGGGGGATGGTAAACTTTTTAGATCCAACAACGTAAATGCTGCAAATCCTACTTGGACAGATATTTCAGCCAATATTCCGGCGGGAGTTGCATTAAGGGCAATTGAAACCCATCCGAAAGATAGCAATATTTTGTATATGGCAGGTTACACCACGTTATATAAAAGCACTAACAAGGGAGGTAGCTGGACGGCAATAGGAAACTTTGGAAATACGGCACCTGTAGCCGGATTTAATTATGGAATAATCAATTGCTTGAAATACGATACTTCAAGTATCTATGAAGAAATATACATTGGTTCAGACCGAGGCGTTTATGTTTATTTAAACGGTACTTCGGGAGCCGCTGGTATTAATGAATTTTCATCGGGATTTCCAATGTGGGCCGATGTTTCTGATTTGGATATTTACCATTATCCCAAAAACCGAATGAAAAGCACAATTTATGCGTCTACATATGGCAGAGGTGTTTGGCGGAGCAATTTGGTCGATTATGGAAGCTTTAGTACCCCTAAATTGAATGTGAGTTTTTATGCTTTCGATTCGATTTTTACCGTGGGTGGAAAAGCAAAGTTTTATGAAAATGTGGAGGGATCTGTAACCAGTTTAAAATGGGTTGTAAAACCATCAACATTCAGTTGGATAAACAACGACAGTGTGGGTAAAAGTCCAGAAATTCAATTCAAAGCACCCGGTGTTTATACAGTTTCGTTAACCGCTTGGTGCTGCGGAACAGTAAAAACATTTACAAAGAAATTATGGATAAAAGTATTTCCAGTTCCTTCAACAATGAATTGCCGAAACACAACCACTTATTCAACCGTGAACTACGGCATTGGACATATTAAAGTGGCACTTAGCGATAATCAAAACGAAACAGGAATGTATTTCGATGACGGTGAGTATAATTCTTATACCAACAACAAAGTTTTTAGAATCAAACCCAATGTTGTGCAAACATTAAAGGTAACAGGAGGATCGAGTTACCCCGATAATATTCGCGTTTTTATTGATTATAACAACAATGGAAAATTTGAAAACTGGAAAAGTGAAGTATTGAGTCCCAAAGTTGCCAATGGACTAACCGACGCTGTATTAACATTTACTCCGCCCTCTGCTATCCCTCGAAATAAGTCTTTTACAATGAGAATATTGAGTGACTATTATTCCATTGACACAACGCCTTGTAAAAATTTGGGTTATGGAAAAGGTGAAGATTATTCTTTGGTTTATGATATTTCCGTTCCTGATTTCACAGCAAACAAAAGCAAAGTTTGTTCAGGCTCGATTGTTGTTTTTAGAGACACTTCTGAAGGTGTTATTGGAGAATGGAATTGGGATTTTGGGGTTGGCGCAGTGCCAAATAAAGTTTCAGGGAAGGGTCCACATTACGTTATTTACTCCTCCGGCGGAAATAAAAATGTAAAGTTGAAAATCAACGGAACCGATAGTATAACCAAAACATCATTTATACAGGTAACGCAAAAACCAACCGCCATATCAACTATTAAATTGGGTAGTTCACCGAGTTGTGAAGGAAGTAATATTACTTTAAACGTAAGTGAATCAAATAGAATTACCGTTACCAGCAATTGGTATAATGCCAATTGGAATTTGAAAAATGCAGACTCATTATTTACAATTTCTAATTTAACAATAAAAGACACGGGGATTTATTATGGCATTGTAAACAATGCGGGTTGCTTGGATACCTCTGATGCAATAAAAATCGAAATGTTTGCTAAGCCAAAAGCCGCATTTACATTGGATAATAGTGCTCAATGTTTAAAGGGCAATAATTTCAGCTGCACCAATCAATCAACAATTGCATTTAACACCATTTCAAATTATCAATGGCAGGTATTGAAAACTGCAATCAAAGGCAATACTTTAAATTTCAAAACAACGTTAAATCAATCAGGAAATTACACGGTACAATTGATTGTAAAAAGCGATAAAAACTGTATTGATAGCATGAACAAACAAATCCAAATTTATGCCCAGCCCAAAGCAAATTTCCAATTTGTTGATTCCATTCAATGCGATAAAAACAACAGTTTTATTGTTACGAACAAAAGCACCATAATACCAAACGAAACTATCTATAGCAATTGGATATGGGCAGATGGTAAAATAGAAAATGGGGCAACACCGCTACCCCATTCATTTGCAGGTTTTGGCGAATTTAAAAATATCTTGATTGTAAAAACAATTCGCAATTGTGCCGATACCATTTCTAAAATTGCCCGAATTTATGAAACTGCAAAACCAAGTTTTGATATCCTAAACAGCAAAACACTCTTGACCGATTCCGTATTTTGCGAAAATGAATTGTTTAAAATATCCAATTCAACAATCATAAAAGACATTGGCTCTTACGTTTATACTTTAAACAACGTTTCATTTACAGGTATTAGCCAAGACCTATCTTTCTATAAATTTGGCAAGAAAAACATGACACTTAAGGTAAATCACCTCCCTAAAGGATGTGTTGATTCACTTATTAAAACAGTAACAATTTTATCCAATCCTACTGCCTTGTTTTCTGCCAAACCAAATCCAATTTGCGCAGTTCAACAAACATTGAATTTAACCAACTTATCAATAAATCCTGATGGAAATCCTTTACACTATCATTGGAATATTGGGCAATTCGATACTTCCAATCTTAAAAGCCCAGTCTATGTTTTTGCCAATTCAGGAGATTTCAAAATCAATTTAACAGTTAACAATAATGGCTGTTATAATAGCTCTTCAACCGATACCATTCTTGTGGTACCTGCTGTGAAAAGCGATTTCTATTCGGTGGTTGATTGGAACAAAAATCTTCATCCGAACCGATACGGTGTAATTTTCAAGGCAATCGATACGCTGATTGCAGGATATACTTACAGCTGGTTTTTTGATACTGCAAAAGCGTCCTTAGGCAAAACGGTTGTTCATTATTTTAATTCCAACAAAACCTCACCTGTTAGGTTGATTGTGAGAAATTCAATGGGTTGTGCCGATACTACAGTTAAAAATGTAGTAACTGAAACACCCGCATTAAAAACGCAAAATAATGTGCTCAGTTTTTATATTTATCCGAACCCAACCAATAATAAAACTACTTTTACTTTCAAAGCCAATAAGGGTGATGAAATTGATGTGAAAATTACAACCATATTAGGGCAACAATTCATATATAAGAGGCATTGGAACATTGAAGAATCCGGCAATTATTTTGAAACCATTAATTTCGATGATTTCCATGTTTCAGCTGGCGTTTATCCAATTGAAATTAGCAGAGGAACCGATATTCTAAACGCCAAAATCGTTTATGCGCCTTAAAATTAAAATCGTGAAGATGCATACAGCAACCTAATGAAAAAGTTGATTTTTAGTTTGGTTTTTCTTTCTATTTTGTCTCTTGAGGGACAGAATAATATACGAAATTTTTCGCACATTTCCAAATCAAAATACACTTTTGAACAGTTTATACTGCTCCCTAAGGGCATTTCTGAAACCTCAGGATTATATTTCGATGGAACTACAGTGTGGACAATGAACGATGGTGGCAATCCCTCGGAAATCTTTGGATTGTTTAATCTCTATGACTCAACAGTTAGGCTAAATGACGATAATATCATCAAAACCCAATTCCCCCTTCCACTGAAAAATATTGATTGGGAAGCCATAACTGGAGATTCTGATTTTATATACATTGGCGACTTTGGAAACAACCCAGGCAATAGGAAAAATCTGTGTATTTATAAGATTTCAAAAAAACAAATTCAAAATAACCGCGTTGAAGTTGTTGATACCATTCAATTCAATTACCCCGAACAAACCAATTTCGAATCTAGGTTTTTTCATAATTTCGATTGTGAATCCATGTTTATCAATGGCGATTCTATTTATTTACTCACTAAAAATTGGCAAAATAGGCACTCTGAAATCTACCGATTACCAAAGAAAAATGGCACTTATCCTGCGCAATTAATTGGAAGTTTCAAACCGAATTTCTTAATCACCGATGCTTGTTTGGTAAAGAGCAAAATTTATGTAACTGGATACAATTTCAAGGGAAAACAATTTATAGGCAGCCTTAATTTTGGAAGTTGGGATGGATTTGAAAAGCAAAAAATAAAAATGAAACACGGTCAAATTGAAGGCATTTGCTTTGTTCCAAATAAAGGTTTTATTTTGAGTACCGAACAACGAAAAACCCGCTGTGCCGGAATTTTCTCAATTAAATCAAAAGAATGAAAAAGGATTGGCAATTTATTTTGGCTTTTTTAATGGCAATCACGTTAATTGCCTGTAAACAAGAACCTACAAAAACAATTGAAATTCCAAAAACAACTACAGATCCATACATTGCTGGAATTGATATCAGCGCCCAAGTACTTATCAATAAAACCAACACCCAATTTTATGATAGTTTGGGTAGACCAATCAATGTATTAGACTTTTTGAGGGACAATGGAATAAATACCATCCGTTTGCGCACTTGGTATGGCAACAACAATGAATATTCGTTGCAAACGATGTCACAATTTGCCAAGGAAATTGAAAGTAAATCTTTGAGAACATGGATAGACATCCATTATTCTGAAACCTGGGCTGATCCGGGTAACCAAGCCATTCCCTCAACCTGGAAAAACAAGCCATTCAATGAAATTATTGACAGTTTAAAAAGCTACACCGATTTGGTTTGTAAAACTACCAAACCCTATATCATTCAAATAGGCAATGAAATAAACAATGGATTTATTTGGCCAACGGCTTCAACCAACGATTCCCTTAAATTTTTTCAATCACTTAGGGCATGCTGCAATCAGGCTAGAATTTCAAGTCCAACATCAAAAATCTTGATTCATTATGCTGGTTATCGCAACGCGTTGAACTTCTTTTGGTGGTTAAGAGACCACAACGTTGATTTCGACATCGCAGGTATTTCTTATTACCCTAAGTGGCATGGTAAATCATTAGATAGTTTGTATTCAACCATGCAGTCTATCAATTATTATCTCAACAAGCAAAGCATTGTTGCCGAAACCAGTTATCCTTTTATTGATGGTTGGAACGATTATACATTTAATCCAATTGGATCAACCGCCGCAGAATTATTATCACCATACACAGCAACGCCAACTGGACAATATCAGTTTTTTAGAGACCTTGTAAATAGAAGTAAGAAACTCAGCTTTGCCTCAGGCGTTTGTTATTGGGAAGGCACATGGGTTGCTTACCGCGGCAAAACCGCCACGGATGGTTCACCTTGGGAAAATCAAGCCTGGTTTGACTTCAATAACAAAGCACTACCCATTATAAACGCGTTCAAATAAGTTAAACCCTGAAACCAATACCACTGCTGGCGATATTTGGTTTTACCTCAGTTGAGAATTCTTCTACATCTTCAAAAGTTAAGGTAGCCACCGCTTTTTGCGTTCGTTTGGCATCAGTTAACTCACTCAAACGCAAATGTTGATTTCTGATAGCCTCTTCAATTACTTTTCTTATGCTTCTGCCATTCCCGAAATATTTGTCGCGGGTTTTATACATAAATTCCACGTATTTCATCAAATGATCTGACGCTTTTGGTTCAGGAGTAATGGAGTGTTCTAGCAATTGATTGATAGCAATTGTATATAAATCATCGGCATTGAAATCTTTGAAATTAAACACCCTATCGAACCTAGATTTTAACCCAGGATTAGACTCCATGAATTTATCCATGTTTTGTGTATATCCTGCTGCTATTACTATAAATTCTCCGCGTTTGTCTTCCATACGCTTTAACAAAGTTTCAATAGCTTCTCTTCCAAAGTCATTTGATCCGCCATCGGATAAGCTATAAGCTTCATCTATAAATAAAACTCCGCCCATTGCTTTGTTGATTAATTCAGAAGTTTTGATTGCTGTTTGACCAACATATCCTCCTACCAAACTTTGACGGTCACATTCTACCAAATGTCCTCTTTCAAGAATCCCTAAGGCTTTATAAATGGTAGCCAAAATTCTAGCTACTGTAGTTTTACCGGTACCAGGATTACCGCTAAACACACTGTGCAAAGAAAATGTTTTGCGAATGTCTTTGCCTTGGCTTTTATAAAATCGAACCAACTTCACCAACTCTTCAATGTCTTGTTTCACTTGATCAAGTCCTATCATACCCCTCAACTTAGCCAAGGTGTCTTTTAATAGTTCTTCATCGATTGGTATTTCGGGTAAAATTCTATTTTTCTGTGCAAATATTTTGTTTAAATCTGATTCATCTATTGTAGATAGGGCAATTTTATCCAAATCTTGAGGATGTTCGGTTTTCATGATTCTCAAGCCCAAATTAATTTTGGCTTCATCGAGCATAGAATTTACCAAACGTGCATTCCCAAAGTACTTATCTCGGTCTCTATATCTATCAACCAAAAACTTATTCAAAACCACATGTGCCTTTTCAGACAATTCAACTCCGCGTTTTAGAGAGGCGTAATCTGCAATCTGACCCAATTCCTGTGGTGTATAATCAGGAAAATCGTATTGCACAACGAACCGTGACTTCAAACCAGGATTGGATTCTAAAAATACATCCATTTCTTCGGGATAGCCTGCAACCACAATTGCTATATCAGTTGAATCGCTTAATTCTTTTAACAATACCTCAATGGCTTCTTTTCCAAAATCTTTGTTGTCATCATCTTTTCTTGCTAAAGAATAGGCTTCATCGATAAATAAAACGCCATCTTTTGCTTTTTTAATGGCTTCTTTGGTTTTGGGTGCAGTTTGGCCAATATACTCAGCAACCAAATCGGCCCTATCTACTTCATAAACGTGACCTTTTTTAAGAAGCCCCATTTCTTTATAAATTTTACCTAATAAACGAGCAACCGTTGTTTTGCCAGTGCCCGGGTTTCCTTTAAAAACAGCATGTAAATTAATTTTATCGGATTCTTCAAAGCCTTTTTCTTTTCTGAGTGCAACAAATCTTAAATAATCTGAATACTCTCTAATTTTCTGTTTTATTGGAGCTAGCCCAATTAGACCGTCCAACTCTACCATTACGCCCTCAAAACCAACAGTTTCCTCTATATGGATTTCCGGTTCTGGTTCTGGATGAACAATTTCTTCGCCGTCTTTATCGTAAAACTCAAATTGAGTCATTGGCAAAAAGTCAGATTCATGGGCTTCCACAAAATCATCACCAATTTCAAATGGAATATTTGCAAGCAACTCACCCATGAAAACGATTTCCACATAATAATCTCCTCTTGCCCATGTTCCAATAATATCAGAGCCCCACCCTATAGTTGCAGTAAAATCATCTTCAGAAGGTTTTACAAAATACAATTTGGAAATCCTACCTTTTAAATAACCACTGAGCGTTCTGAAATTAAACATCAACTCTATAGGTAAATCGCCTGATTTACGGGTTAAATTCTTGGCATTCATTTCAACCCAAATGTATTTTGTGCTCATTACGTTGAACACAGTATAGTATTTGCGTTGTTCAATTTCTACATTATCGTCGGGGCCTTCATACAATTTTACCGTTTCAATTTTGAAAAACGGATTCTTACCAGGAACAATAAGACCCACATTCTCTACATAAAACGTTTTTGAAGCAATTAATTCATCACCAACCCAAGCTTCCCATTTATAAACACCAGGTTTCCAATATTTTCCGGGGGTTTTCACTCCCCAACCTTCTCTTATATATGAAACATTATCAGATTTAGAAATTAATCTATCACAATTTAAATTACAAATTTCATTGTTTTTTTCATCAATACATTTCATTTGCAAACGCAATGTCCAATCTTCCTCATCGAACATTTTGTTGTAAATGCTTACCTCACAATATACATAGGCAAGTTCAAGTTCATCAAAAACACACCTGTATTTCTTGGTATTATTAGCCAACCATTCTGTACTACAGAAGGTTTTAATGTCTTTGAATTTAAAAAATCTATTGTCCATAAGCAATGCTATGTATTGCTAACAAACTTAAATAAAAGCAATGAAACTTGAGGCTATCCCTCAAAAAAAAAGAAATATTTCTACAAAGTCCAATTAATGCCCGATGTAAGGCCAATTGAATTAAATCCCACTCCAAAATTCGCAAACCAACCGAAGCCTTTCAGAGCTTCCATTGAGTGCTTTACCCCAATTACTGTAAGCTGCAATGCCTTAGACGTTACATTTAAATTTAAATCCTCAACCCCATTTCCTGTTCCACTGGTAATTTCTCGAGAACCGGTTAGATTAAATAAACCAAGAGAAATACCACTATGGAAAGCAAATGTAGATTTTGGACGTTTTATTTTTTTCCAAAAAACATCAACTGAAGTCATTAAAGATGTTAGCGCTATGTTGTAGTAAAATTCAGAATTTTGACCAACATTTTGGAAATCAGGCATGATCTTTTTATCACTTGTTACACTAGATGAACAATATACCATGCCAATGCTAAATTTATCTCTTACATGGTATTGATATCCAATGATGAATGGACTTGAAACATTCATATTCGCTTCAGGGAAACTATTTAATAGATTTTTCTTTACTGCATCTCCAAGTGTATCCAAAATAGGCATATTCCCTGACCCCATATAAAAGGTAATTGCCTCCTTTTTGAACAAATCCTTCTTTTCAAGTGGTGCAATTTGTGCATTTTGAGCATTTACTGAAGAAAAACCATAAGTTAAGAGCAACAAGAATAAATATTTTTTAACGTTCATAAAGGCAAAATAATAGAAAAAAGCGAATAGAAAAAAAAGAAAGTTATTTAATTTCAAATTTTACAGTAACCTGATATTCCAATTTCATGGATTCAAAATCAACTGCGTTTGCTGCGTTGTCCTCTAAATCTGATTCACTAATTGACCATTTCGACTTTTTATCGCTCATACCAGCAAGGTAATTAAATGTTCTTGAAATACTTAAATCTTGAATATCAGAAACATATAAAACACTTCCAATAGATTTGCCTAACGGCGCTAATAGATAAGTTGCCTTTTCTTGGGCATTCTTTACTGCCATGATTTGGCCTTGTTTTTTCAAACTATCAATTTTAGAATGATCCACTTTTTCAATCCAGGCTTTATACACCATCCAACGATCTAACTTGGAAAATAACGTATTCAATTGTTTTACGTTTTGCAATTCAATCAAATATGTTTTATGCGCAATGACTGATTTTCCGAGCTTTCTAACCTGCATATAGTCGGTACCAGCATCCTTCATTTCAATTTTGCTTTTTGGAATTTGCATTGTTTTCATGAGGGACAATAAACTGTCTTCTTGTTGTTTGTAGGTGTATGTATGCTTTACATCGGTGCGTTCATCTAATGTAACCGAAACAAAAACTCTGTCTGGAATGATTTCCATTTTAGAGTTACCAGTTACATCAATTGCATTGATATTGGTAAAATTTTGAGCTTGAATTGTATTGGCTTGATAGATCAGAGCCAAGCAAAAAATAATTCTATATATATTTCTCATACAAAGTGAATACGAAAGTAGGCAAAAAAGTAAATTACCATAAAACAGATTATTGCAAATTTGAATTATCAGATCGATTTGAAAAAGCAATCAATTATTTTTAATATTTAATACAAACATTCACAACATCTTATGTTATGTTTATTGATAATTATTGAATCAGAACTTGTAAATATAAAAAATAATCTTACCTTTGCAATCCGTTTTACAATGACCTCGTAGCTCAGTTGGATAGAGCAACTGCCTTCTAAGCAGTAGGTCACAGGTTCGAATCCTGTCGGGGTCACACCGTTAAGTCGGCATATTGTACGGGGAGTAGCGCAGGCCGGTAGCGCACCTGGTTTGGGACCAGGGGGTCGCAGGTTCGAATCCTGTCTCCCCGACCAAAAAAGCCTTGATTTTATCAAGGCTTTTTTTTTGCTTCATAAAATCCAAAGGCTTTGGCACAGTTTTTGAATAATGAATTCAAAATTAACAATATGAAAAAACTATTCTTATTCTTACTCAGCGTAATTGCGCTTAATCAATACGCCGGTGCACAAATTATTTCAGACCCTAATGAATTTTATGATAATCCAGCAAAATTTAATGGACGCACAATCATTTTAAAAGATATTAAAGTTCGTAAACGCACAAATACAAATTTATCCATTGGTTCTGGTGTTCAAGTTAATCCTGGCTCCGGAAATCCTTCAAATACTACATCAAATTCAGTAAGATGTAACGCTCCTAGAAACTATGAAATATTGGAAGTTATTTTCCCTAATGGTAAATCAAAAGGATGCTTTGTTTTATTGAGTAAAATGGCAAATCCAATTCCTTCTGATAAGGATGTGACTGCTACAATTACCTTCAAAGCAGATAGCCGCACAATAAATAAAATTTCCATGATTAAATTTATACCTTAAATCATCAAATCAGAACTATTTTGGGAATTTGGCACAGAAATTGAAAGGAATTATATGTTATGAAAAAGTTATTGTTTATTCTTATTAGTGCTTTCTTTATTATGAATACCACTAATGCACAAGCAGCGGAATTGGTTGATGCGGATACATATTGCAATAGCCCATCTAAATATAATGGAAAAACAATCACGGTAAAAAATGTAATTATTAAAAGCAAAAGTAATACACCAACAACTGCAAATTGCAAACCACCGCAAGGATATAAATTTTTACCCATTGAATTTCCAAATCCAACATATTTAGGATGCTTTATAATTTCTCAATCATTATCAAACAATATTACATCTGGTAGAGATTTAAGGGTTACAATCACATTCAAATCTGATCCCAACAACATAAATACAATCACCCAAATTCAACAATAAGTTTTTGGCACAGTATTTGCAAACAAATAATCATAATTAAACAAACAAATAAAAACAAATAAAAAACTATGAAAAAAATTACTGTATTCGTATTAAGCATCGTAGCATTGGCTAGCGCTGCTTCAGCTCAAATTGTTACAAAACAAAATGATTTCACTAACAATTGTGATGCTTTCAAAGGGCGGACAATTATTATTGACGGTGTTAACTTACGCCCTAAACAAGCGGTAACAGCTATTGCTGTTGGTGCTCCTGCTGTAGTTACTGTTGGTAAAGGTTCTACTGCAAATGTAGTTGCTTCATGCAAAGTAATCAGAGGTTACAAATCTATTGATGTTGATTTCACATCAAACCCAACTTTCGCTGCATGTTTCTACATGCAAGACGCTATGTTCAAAACTCTTCCTATTCAAGAAACCATCAAAGGTCAACTTACTTTCAAAGGTGAAAAATCTACTGGTTTCATTATCAATTTGTTTAAAATGCAATAATTAAAACCTTTAATTCAAAAAAAAGCTACAGATTTCTGTGGCTTTTTTTTTTGTTCATCAACCTCAAAACTATAAGTATCTATCAAAGTAGCATAAAAACAAAAAACTTAGGACAAAATAGAGCACAATAATTTCTTGGCACAGTATTTGCAAATCTATAATCACAATAAAACAACCAAATAAAAACTATGAAAAAAATTACTGTATTCGTATTAAGCATCGTAGCATTGGCTAGCGCTGCTTCAGCTCAAATTGTTACAAAACAAAATGATTTCACTAACAATTGTGATGCTTTCAAAGGGCAGACAATTATTATTGACGGTGTTAACTTACGCCCTAAACAAGCTGTAAAAGTTATTGCTGTTGGCGCTCCTGCTGTAGTTACAGTTGGTAAAGGTTCTACTGCAAATGTAGTTGCTTCATGCAAAGTAATCAGAGGTTACAAATCTATTGATGTTGACTTCACATCAAGCCCAACTTTCGCTGCATGTTTCTATATGCAAGACGCTATGTTCAAATCTCTACCTATTCAAGAAACCATCAAAGGTCAACTTACTTTTAAAGGTGAAAAATCTACTGGTTTCATTATCAATTTGTTTAAAATGCAATAATTAAAACCTTTAATTCAAAAAAAAAGCTACAGATTTCTGTGGCTTTTTTTTTGATTATCTCTCGTCCTTAAACAAGTTGTCACATAAACAACTTATTCTTCGAAGAAACTAGAGAACCAAACAGAGATGCCGTCAAACAGAATACAGTTTAGCCTTTAAATTATAAGTAGTATCAGCGATAGAAAAATGCGAATTAAGTTTAAATCCAGCTCAAAGGAAGTATGGGATTCAAGGAAGAAGTACTGTGTTGATTTGGTTAAGAAAATATAGAGTATTGGACTGAAAAGAAATACAAATAATGAGTCATAAAAAAAATGTATTATCCCCCATTAACAAGGCCGGTTAAACTGATAAAACTATTTAAGAGAAAGATTCATAGATACAATACATGATTATTATTGTTATCATTCTAATGTGTGAATTTTTAAACTTATTAATTCAACAAACTATCGGATTTTCTGAATTTTAAAAAATTATTATTATATTGCAACCTATGAATAAAATATTAAGCAATGTATTTCTTACTACTTTTGTTTTAATTTCTGGAGTCGCATTTTTAGGTTGTAATTCTGAAAAAAACAATAAAACCGTTGTACTCGAAAACATAGAGTTTGTATTGGAAGGACCATTATATAGTGGCTCTAACCCTGCCCAATATAAATATGAAGTTGATTTAAAGTCAATTTTAGGAAAAGATTATAAAGAAGGAGCAACAATCAATTCCGCCACTTTGAAAAATGCAAAAATTGAATCGGCAGATTCGAATACAAATTTCAACAAAATTAACTCGTTTGTATTGAGCTTAGCATCCGACAACAAAGATGTTAAAATGCAAGAATTAGCGCTTCTTAATCCTATTTTGGCAAATTCAAAAGTTGCAGACTTAAAGC
>CANKVM010000011.1 GCA_947487175.1 Flavobacteriales bacterium
AAATTTCATATTTGCTGTAAAACAACCGAATCAAACTATTTTTGTGATGATGAAAAGCGATGTAATTATTATAGGTGGTGGAATTGTTGGTCTGGCAACTGCATATACGTTGCTTCAAAATAATCCGTTGTTGCATTTGACATTACTTGAAAAAGAATCACATGAAGCGGTTCATCAAACAGGAAATAACAGTGGCGTAATTCACTCCGGAATTTATTATAAACCAGGTAGTTTGAAGGCCCTGAATTGTATTGAGGGATATCATATGCTCATCAATTTTTGCAAACAAGAAGGCATTCCATTCGACCTTTGTGGCAAAATTATTGTTGCAACAAAACCTGCTGAAATTCCTGCGCTCGAAACTTTATACCAACGCGGAATTCAAAATGGATTGTCTGGTATGAAATATTTAAATGCTGATGAGATAAAAATTTACGAGCCTAATTGTATTGGAATTAAAGGGATTTTCGTTCCTCAAACGGGCATTGTAGATTACAAATTGGTGAGTTTAAAGTTGAAGGAAAAGATTCTGGCTTTTGTCAATGCCAACATTGAATTTAATGCCAAGGTTGTTAAAATTTCTCAAGATGAAACTTCTGCCATCATTCAAACTGCGAATAACAATCAATATCAAGGAAACCTCATTGTAAATTGTGCGGGGTTGTATTGCGATAAAATTGCGGAGTTGGCTGGAGAGAAATTAAACCTAAAAATTATTCCATTTAGGGGAGAATATTTCAGCCTCAAACATGAGAAAGCAGGATTGGTGAAGAATTTGATTTATCCAGTTCCTGACGCGAATTTCCCATTTTTGGGCGTTCATTTTACCCGCAGAATTACCGGTGAAATAGAAGCTGGACCAAACGCAGTATTTGCTTTCAAGCGAGAAGGATATAAGAAAACCGATTTCAATTGGTCAGAGTTTTGGGAGAGTATTTTTTGGCGTGGATTTAGAAAAGTAGCCTTGAAATATTACAAAACTGGTTTGGGTGAATATTATCGCTCTTTCTCAAAAAGGGCGTTTACAAAAGCCTTGCAAGGCTTGGTTCCTATGGTTCAAGAAGATGATTTGGAACCTGCAGGAGCAGGGGTGAGGGCGCAAGCCTGCGACAAAGATGGCGGCTTGATTGACGATTTTTATATCCAAGAAAGTGAAATGTTTGTGCACGTATTGAATGCACCGAGTCCGGCCGCAACCAGTTCTTTATCTATTGGAAAACATATTGCCGGTATTATCCAAGATAAATTAAAAAATTAGTCTGTGGCAAACTCTGAACTGCTCGTTATTCTACAAAAATACCTTCCTGAGGGAAGTGCAGATTACGCGCATGATATTTTATGGAAGTACGGTATTCAGTTGAGAATCAAAAAACCAAGAGCCACCAAATTAGGCGATTATCGACCGCCTCAACCCGGAGAAGCACACCGGATTTCCATTAACAAGGATTTAAATAAGTATGCATTTTTGGTGACGTTTTTACACGAAACTGCACATTTGATTAATTTTGAAAAACGAGGATTTAAGGTTCAGCCTCATGGACTTGAATGGAAGCAAGAGTTTCAGGTTGTTACCAAACCCATGTTGCATGAAACCATTTTGCCAATCGATGTTCAAAATGCATTGCACCGTTATTTGAAAAATCCAAAAGCCAGCAGTTGTACCGATCCTTTTTTATTTAAAACCCTAAGAAACTACGACGATCGTCCAGATCACATGGTTTTGGTTGAGTCGGTTCCAATGCAAACCTTGTTCAAAACAAAAGATGGTAGGGTATTTAGAAAACTTGAAAAGATGAGAAGCCGATACCGCTGTGTTGAGAATCAAACCGGTAAAATCTATTTGGTTCCAGGACTTTTAGAAGTTGAAATCGTAATTTGATTTGCGATTTTAGCAACTCTTTGGTCTGTTATTTTTTAATCAAATTTGAAGTTTGAACGAAAGTGCTTTACTTTTGTATTTTATGAAAATCCTTTCTATTGTTATCCCTGCCTATAATGAAGGTCCAACCATTCATCACATATTGGACAAAATTCAAACTGTTCAATTGCTTGGAGGATATGAGAAAGAAATTATTGTTGTAAATGATTGTTCCAAAGACAATACTTGGGAAATTCTAAACACCTATAAAAATGAACATCCTTCGGTGAATATTCAGTTGTTTCAACATGATGTGAATCAGGGGAAAGGAGCCGCTTTACATACTGGAATTAAAAAAGCAACTGGTGATGTTGTGGTGATTCAAGATGCTGACTTAGAATATGATCCTAATGAATTTAATATCCTTTTAAAGCCTATTGAAGAAGACGTTGCTGACGTGGTTTTTGGTAGCAGATTTATGGGTGGGAAACCGCACAGAATATTGTTTTTCTGGCACAGCATTGGAAATAAATTCCTGACATTTTTAAGCAATATGTTCACCAATTTGAATTTAACAGATATGGAAACATGTTACAAAATGTTTCGCAGGGAAATAGTTCAAAGTTTGCATTTAAAGGAAAAACGTTTCGGATTTGAACCAGAAGTGACCGCCAAAGTTGCGCGAATTCCCAATGTAAGAATTTACGAGGTTGGAATTAGTTATTATGGCCGCACTTTCGAAGAAGGAAAGAAAATCGGTGCAAAAGATGGGTTCCGCGCAATTTATTGCATCCTGAAATACAACTTGTTTTCTAAATAAGGGTTCATTTTAAGCTTTCAGATTTCAATGAATTTTTTGGTGATTTATAAATCACCAAACAGTTG
The DNA here is from genome assembly GCA_947487175.1 of Flavobacteriales bacterium. Classification (GTDB taxonomy): domain Bacteria; phylum Bacteroidota; class Bacteroidia; order NS11-12g; family UBA955; genus VMCP01. The sequence continues at coordinate 2,744 of CANKVM010000011.1, forward strand.
AGCTGTATTGATACGAAATATCAATCCCTTATTCCCAACCACCCAAATTGATTTGCCTATTCCTTTGCAAGAATTAATTCCTTTCAAATCTTTGTATGGATGATTCATTAAAGAAGTTGTTGTCATTTTTGAAGGACTATTTTGAGGGATTTCTATTTTGTCAATTCCATTTGAACCCACTGAAACACCAATGAACTTAAATTTTCTTGAATTTGTAGGTTGAATTATATAAATTCCACTGCGATATCCATTTTGCGGAATGAGATGATTGTTAACTGCAATTTTCGATTCGATTTTTTTGTTTTTAAGTGAATAAGTGACTTTTGTTAAATCTACTAAGTATGAAAATGAATCTTTGGTGTTTGGATATTTCCAATGTCCTCCGGTACAAAATAATTGGTTGTTGATTAATTGCATGCCATAAATTCCCCATCCATCGCCTGAAGGGAAATTAAGTTGGTAAGGGAATGAAAGGTATTCAAAGGTCTTCGAAATGTTTTTAGCGTTAAATGAAAGGATGACTTGTTTAACTTGGCCTGCAAATATTCCGCCTCCCCCAAAATAGAAATCCATTGTAATCATTGGTTCCATTTGACTAATTTGTAATTCTAGTTTGTTATAGACCAGTGAAGTTCCACTTGCAGCAAACATGGATGAAAGATTATCTGTAGCTAAATTCCATGTTCCATTTGGCAATGGGCTCCAATGGTCTCCAAAATCTATGGTATATAAAGCAACAAAATGTTTTTCTTTCGAGCTTTTTAATGAGGGATTAAATAACGAATCGGGAAGGGGATCACCCAATGCAATTCCAACACCATTTTTGAGGTTGATTTCAATTACATCGAAAAAGATGCCGGGTCGGATGTCTTGATATACCACTTTCCATGATTTTCCATGGTTGGTGGTTTTTAAAAAAACTGCACTGTCTCCAGCGCTCATAATCAAAGCAGATTGTGAATTAAATGCCTGAATATCTCTGAAATCTTTTCTGCCAAACCCCTTTGGTGATAGGGTGTCAAATGAAGTTCCCCCATTTAAGGTGTGAACCACAGTTCCCTTAGAACCGGAGGCCCAAATTTCATTTTCTGAGAGAACAGATAACCCCCTGTATGATTGAGCAAGTGTAAAATTGACACTCAAAAAGAAGATTAAGATGACATTAATCTTTAATTTATTGATATACAATATTGTGTTCATGAAATATTAATTTGATTTAATTGAAAAAAATTCCTTACTTTGTTACAAATTAAATAGCCTATGGATAAAACTGCTACAAAAATTTTATTTTCATTCGACAAAACTGTTAATCCCGAAGAAACTTTGCAGGCTGCCGTTGCAATTGCGCGTAAAAGTAATTCTTCATTACACTACATTTTGACCGAGGAGTCTGCTTCAATTGGAAGTGGAAGTGAAGAAGGTGTAGTAAAAGATTTCAAATTGAAACATGGTGTTCAATTAGAAATTTCAAAATTTCCAGGAAATTTTTGGAAAGGACTTTCTACGGCTGTTGAAAAGTTAAAAGCAACACTTGTTGTTGCTGGAGCTTCTCCATCGAAAGAAGGACTTCTTGGTGGAGGTATGAGTGCTAAAATTGACAAACTTGATTGCAACATGCTTTATTTGAATCCAAATACCAAATGGCAAACGCCAATTGATTTGGTGGTTCCGATAGATTCAAGTTCTGAAACCCGTCAGAAATTTTCACCTGCTTCGCATTGGGGTCTATTATTTTACTCTAATGTGACAATATTGGAAGTTAAAAAATCTGAAAAAGGTGATGACGCGAGATTGCCTCATGTTTATGCTATTCAAGCCAACAATTACATGGTTGAGAAAGGTTTGAGAACAAAAGTTGTGAACTTAGGTGTTACAACCGAAGTTGTTAAATCAATCCTAGATCAATCAAAGGATTTGCGCAGTAAATGGATTACTGTAATGGGAAATCGTGAAGGCATGTTAAGAGTGAGCGCAATTCAAACAATTTGCGAAAATGCTACTTGTCCTTTGTTGGTAATACCATACCGTGAGCCAATTGGTATGGGTGGATCGGGATATTAAACGAATTTTGTCGAATTCAAAAAAGGCCTCTAGAGAGGCCTTTTTTTATGCTTGTTTAAAACTATCCACACATATGGGAAATTTGATTATGAAGGTTGGATGTTATTTACGAAATTGCAAGAATTATGGCAGTAATTAAAACCCTACAATCCTTTATTCAAGAAGGCACAACTCCAGAAATATTATTTTGGGTAGGATGTGCTGGTAGCTATGATGAACGTGCACAAAGAGTAAGCAAAGCTTTTGCTGAAATTCTGAATAAAGCCAATGTTAGTTTTGCTATTTTAGGAGCAGAAGAAGGTTGCACTGGTGATCCTGCAAAGCGGGCCGGAAATGAATTTCTTTTTCAAATGCAAGCGATGCAGAATATTGAAATTCTCAATGGATATAGTGTAAAAAGAATTGTAACGGCGTGTCCGCATTGCTATAATACATTGAAAAACGAATATCCCAATTTAGGTGGCAATTACGATGTAGTTCACCATACTCAATTTATCAATGAATTATTAGATAGTGGTAGATTATCTATAGAAGGAGGCGCTTTTAAAGGCAAAAAAATAACTTACCACGACAGCTGTTATTTAGGCAGAGCCAACGGAATTTATGAAGCTCCAAGAATGGTAATGGAACGTCTTGATGCCGACTTGGTAGAAATGAAACGTTGCAAAACCAATGGTTTTTGTTGTGGTGCAGGTGGTGCTCAAATGTTCAAAGAAGCCGAAAATGGCAATAAAGAAGTGAATATTGAAAGGGTGGAAGAGGCAATTCAAACAGGTGCAGAAATTATTGCGGTGAATTGTCCGTTCTGTATGACCATGATGCGCGATGGAACCAAGCACTTTGAAAAAGAAAATGATATTCAAGTTTTAGATATAGCTGAATTAATTAATGCAAATAATTAATTATGCTAATCTCTAACTTACCTGGTTCATCACGTGTTTGGGTATTTGCCGCCAATAGGCTGTTAACAGAAAGCGAAATTCATGATATTTCATTTCTTATGCGTTCTTTTACAGAACAATGGAAATCACACGGTTCTGAGCTATTTGCGGGATTTGAAATTATGCACGAAAGTATTGTCCTTGTTGCTGTTGATGAATCAAAAGAATCACCGTCCGGGTGCAGTATTGATAAGGTATTCCGTTTGTTGAGCCAAACCAATATCGACTTTTTTCAAAGAATGTTGCTGTGGATTCCATTTTGCAATTCGTCAAAAGTAATCACCCAAGAACAAGCCATTTCGCAATTTAAAATTGGCGAATTGACAAACGATAGTTTGGTAATTAATACTTTGGTGGAAACGTTAGATCAAGCTAGAAACCAATTGTATATACCAATTTCTGAAAGTTGGATCAACCAAAAATTAGAAAGATATTCTCAGTATGAAAGATAAACGTATAGCCACATTGTTTTTAACAATTTTCATAGACCTCTTAGGCTTTGGAATTGTTATTCCTATTTTGCCAAATTTGGCAAAAGCAATGGCAATTACAAGTCATTTGTCGTTCAATCCCGACTATGCTGTTGGTATCACTGCTGCCGCTTTTTCAATAATACAATTTTTATTTGCTCCATTATTTGGTGCTCTCTCAGATAGAATTGGCAGAAGACCCATAATTTTAGGTAGTATTTTGGTAAATGCCGTCGGGTATTACATATTTGGTTTTGCTGGCAATTTTATGATTTTACTGGTTTCTCGAATAATTTCGGGATTTGGGAGTGCCAATATCTCAGCCGCACAAGCCTATATTGCCGATATCACTGAACCAGCCGACAGAGCCAAGAAAATGGGTATCATTGGGGCGGCATTCGGACTTGGATTTGTGTTTGGACCACCAATAGGTGGGTTCTTATTCAGCAAAGGTGGATTGTTCTATGTGGGAATGTTTACCGCCGCTTTGTGTGTATTGAATTTTATTCTTGCTTTCCTGTTTTTGCCAGAAAGCAATACCAATCGCTCTGGTCACAGACGTAAAGCTTCTGATACATTCAAGGGTATGTTCCAAGTTTGGAATATGGAAGTAATAGGCGAACTTTTTTTGATTAACTTTATTTATATCATGGCCTTTAGTATGATGCAAATCAATGGCAGCGTACTTTGGAAAGAAAAATATGGCCTCAATGAAATGCAGGTGGGTCAAATATTTGGTGCCATTGGTATTACCGGTGCCATTGTTCAAGGTTTATTGATAGGCGTTTTCTCCAAAAAACTTGGACTAAAAAAGATGTTATTAATCGGTTGTCCTATGGTAGGTATAGGATTGGCAATGATTCCTTTACCACCAAATCTTGAATGGTTTTATGTAAATCAAGGAATTGCGATTTTATTAATTTCAATAGGAAATGGCCTTCTAATGACTTCCATAAATGCATTGGTGTCTATCAATACTCCGCCGCAAGCCCAAGGAACTATGCTCGGGTCACTGCAAAGTTTATCCTCATTATCAAGAGTTGTAGGTCCTTTAATAGCTTCTTATTTATATGCTAATTCTAAGGAATTGCCATTTATTGTGGCCGGATCACTCGTGTTTGGTCTGTTTTTCTTGGCCTTGAAATTGTCTAAAAAATTGAAAGCTGAGAATACTTCTCACGGCGTTGCTCATTCATGATAAAAACGTTGCGAATAGTTCATTTAAATGCGTCTTCCGCTGGAGGTGCTTTTGTGGCAGCGCAACGTCTTTCTGAATCACTCAATAAAATTAACGGAGTAAATTCTGTTCATCTGGTTTTTGAGGGACAATCGGGCGATTATTTGCTATGGGCCAATAGTTGGATAAAACGCAAGATTGCTTTTGTGAAGCATGCTTTAGAAAAATTGGATTTTTTAAGATTTGAAAAAAATAAAACCATTCGATTTGCTTTTAGCCATGCTCCGTTTGGAATTGATATTACGAAAATCCCTCAAGTACAGAATGCCGATATTATTCATCTGCATTGGGTGAATAAAGGTTTTTTGTCTTTAGAAGGAATTGAATCTTTAATTCAAACGAATAAAATAATTGTTTGGACAAGCCACGATATGTGGCCTTTTACGGGGGGATGTTATCACCCAAGAGGCTGTGAAAACTATGCAATTGGTTGTGGAAACTGTCAATATTTAAAATCTCCAAGTGCAAATGATTTATCTAGAATTGTCTTTGCTAAAAAGCAACATGCATGGGGAAATGGGGAAATAAAATTTGCCTTGCCAAGTCATTGGCTATTTGATCATGCAAATTTATCTGGGGTAATTGATGAACATCAAAAATCGAAAATGAGGGTAATTCCTAATCCAATAGATGTGAATTATTTCAGACCAGCAACATCAAACGAAAGACTTGAAGCTTTGGATGGTTTTGGTTTAAAATCAAATTTACCTACGCTCATGTTTTCAGCTGCTAATTTAACGAACCATGCCAAGGGATTTAAAGAGTTTAAGGAAATTTGCAAATTACTAAAGTCTCAGGGTAAAGAAATTCAAGCGTTGATTATTGGCGATTCTCGTTCAATGGAATTAGATTTGGAAGTTTCAACGGTACATTTAGGATTTGTTTCAGATTCAACCATTTTGCGAAAAGCATATTGGAGTACTAGTATATATGTAACTACTTCTCACGAAGAAAATTTACCTACTACCATAATGGAAAGCTTGGGCTGTGGTATCCCTGTTGCTGCTTTTGCTGTAGGTGGTATTCCGGAAATGATTGTAGAAAATGAAACCGGTTATTTGGCTGAAAAATTAGATTTTACAAATTTAGCGAATTCTATTTCTAAGCATTTGTCCCTCAATGAAGAATCTATCAAAAATATTTGCAATAACTGCAATTTATTTGCCACAGAGCATTATGCATCTAACTTGGTTGCAAATCAATATTTGGAGTTTTACTTACAAAAGTAAATTCAAAAAAATAGTCGCCCTAGAGCGACCATTTTAACACAAACAAAATATATTATGACAACTATTTAATCTACATTATCATGCAGATGCCTGTTAGGACGAATTGTGAAATCACGATCGTCGTTTGAGGTATCTGCATTTAATGAGAATTTGGAAATATTTACGTCAGCACTAGATGGTGCTTGAAATAAATTTATATTTTTGGTAATAAATGATGGAACATTTTCATCGGTTAATAACGATTCCCTTTCGCCACGGTGAATTTCTGGACGTATTTGTTGGCCATAATTATTCGTTATGTTTTGATGAAAATTTGTATGCTCTTCAACAATTGGATTTGAATTAAAAATATCGGTCAATGTTGGAGCATGCACAGGCGCTGGATTGAAAGTTGGCTGTTGCGCAATGGGTTCAATTGGCTGCGCATTATTCGGGATATTTACGTAAGTATTGTTATCTTGAACAATTGTTTCAATTTGAATCTTTTGAGGAATTTCAGGAGTTTGAACAATTGGTTGAGCTTGTATTTCGTTTAAAACATAGGTTTTTTTATTACCGTGAAACCCAGTTGCAATTACGGTAACAGATAAATTATCGCCTAGGTTATCATCATGGGTTATTCCCATTTTTAGGTGTGCTTCATTGCCGGCTTCGGCTTGTAAGAACCTTGTAATGACTTTGGTTTCTCTCATTGTTGGCTGACTGTTTCCATAAGTTAAGTTAATTAACAAATGGCTGGCACCATCAATTGTTGTATTGTCTAGCAATGGGCTATTTAACGCTTTTTTAGAGGCTTCAGCTGCACGATCTACTCCGTTGGCTACGCCTGTTCCCATTAAAGCATGTCCGCTGTTTTCCATGGCTGTTTTTACATCCATAAAATCAACGTTTATTATCCCTGGTTTGAATATAATTTCAGCAATACCTTTTGCGGCAATGCATAAAATTTCATCGGCTTCTGATAATGCTTCAGAAAAGGTTAAATCTTCGTAGATATCAACAATGCGGTCATTAGAAATGGTTAGCAACGCATCAACGTTAGGACGAAGTTTATTGAGTCCTTCTTGGGCTTGTTTGTTTCTTTTTGGTCCTTCATCTTCAAAAGGCATGGTTACAATTCCAACAGTTAGTATGCCTAGATCGCGTGCAATTTTGGCAATTACTGGAGCTGCACCCGTTCCGGTTCCACCACCCATTCCTGCGGTGATAAATACCATTCTGGTTCCATCTTTTAAAAGATCTTCAATTTGGCTTGCACTTTCCACTGCGGCCAATTCGCCAATTTCTGGCATAGAGCCTGCACCAAGTCCTGTTTCACCAAGTTGGTATCTATGAGGAACGCTGCTATTTCGAAGCGCTTGTATATCGGTATTGCAGATGTAAAAGTCTACACCTTCAATTCCATGCTTAAACATGTGGTTCACGGCATTGCTCCCGCCTCCACCCACACCAATTACTTTAATCAAATTAGCCTGTGGCTTATTAAAGTCTGGTTGAAAATTCGTATTGGTTGTCATTATGTTTGTGTGTGTTTAGTTTCCTTTAAAATCGTCAGTGTCATCTCCAAGCCAACTAACGATGCCTGGCCAAAGTCCCTTAAATATTCCCGGAGCTTTTGGTTTTTGATCGGGTTCAATAATTACTTCATCAGGTTGTTTCATTTCTACCTTGCTCTGAGGAGCTTCGGTTTTGTTGATTTTTACATTTGGTTCGAATTCTGTACCCACTTTTTCTGAAGAATCAAATCCCATCATTACCAATCCAATGGCTGTTGAATACATTGGGTTTCTCACTTCATCAATTAACCCTTTGCCTAAATGCTGACCTGGACTTCCTAAGTGAACTTCCAATCCAAGTTGGTAGTTGAATAATTGGCTAACGTCCTTCATAGAAGATCCACCACCAGTTAAAACAACGCCACCACTTAGTTTACTGTGAATTCCTGAAACTTGAATTTCAAAATCAACTTTTTGAATGATGTCTTCCATTCTTGCTCTTATTACCTGAGAAATTGCAAAAACAGAAATTTCTTTAGATAAACGTCCTGGTAAACCAGGAATTACAACCACTTCATTTTTCATATTTTCGGTAGGGTAGCAGCTTCCGTATTTAACTTTGACATCTTCTGCTTGTTCCTTTAGAATTCCGAATGCTTCTTGTAAGTCGCGGGTAATTCTATCTCCCCCAATTGGAATAATTGCCGTATGAGAAATAAATCCATTTTCGAAAATACAAATATCAGTAGTACCTCCTCCAATGTCAACCAATGCAACACCTGCTTCTAATTCAGCATCAGACAATACAGCCCTAGCGGAAGCAACTGGCTCAACCATCAAATCAGCTACTTTTAATCCTGCTTTAGAAACCGCCTTAAAAATAGTTTTGGCTGCAGCTGTTTCGCCTGTAATGATGTGATAGTTACATTCTAACCGAACACCGATTCTCCCTACTGGGTCGCGAATTCCATCTTCTCCGTCAATTTTATAGTCTTGTGGCAAAACATGCAAAATTTCCAAACCTGGCGTAAGCGCCAAATTTTGCATTTCATTTTCTAATTTATCCAATTCAGATTGTTCAATCTCTTCATCCCCATGTCGGCGAGATAAAGTTCCTCTGTGTTGTAAGCTTTTAATATGGTGTCCTGCAATACCTACATAAACGGTTTTGATGTTTACTTGGCTATGCTTTTCGGCATCTTTAATGGCTTCCTCAATGGCAAGAACCGCTTTGCTTACGTTGGCTACCATACCTCTTGAAACTCCGCCTTGGCTGGCAGCTTTCCCCATTCCAAGGATATTGAATTTGCCATTCTCGGCAAGTTGGCCAACAATGGCGCAAATTTTGGTTGTTCCGATGTCTAACCCTACGATGAAATTGTTACTTTGTGACATAATGTGGATGAATTATACTAGTGTTTTGCTTTTTGGACAGTTTTGGTTGTTGTGTGTTCATTTTCGACTTCACTCATTCTTCCAATCACTTGATTGTTGATAGAAAGATCTATTTGAACATACTTGTTCCAACCCACAGTTTGAAGGCCTTTCTTGTAGAAAAGACGTAGGTTTTCGAACTTTTTGTTCATGTCTTGAGTGTTGTCTATCACAATGCTATGACTTCCTACCCTTGGAATCAATAAAAGGCGATTATAGTTATCGACATAGCATTGTTCAAATTGAAGATTCCAGAATTTGTTGTAATATAAAAATTTGCCTAATTCGAGAATTTCATTTGCAATTGGAACTCTTGAAATAAATCCAGCTTTGTGTTTGATGCTGATTTTTCCCGTTGCAATAATTACATCGGGTTGGATATTCTCCTTTTTAGGAATTTGGTAACCCAAACTATCTAAGTAAAATTCTTCCCCAATGATATTTACAATTTGAATAATCGGTTTGCGTTCTTTTACTTTTATTTTCAAAACCCCATCAAATCCAATATAGGCAGTTGATTTTTCAATATATGGGGAACTATTTAATAAAGTCTCAATTTTGGTCAACGATATTTCAGAAGCAGATTTGCCAACGGGGCTTCCCACTTTGTCTTGAATATAATTGGAGATTTCTTGTTCATTTATAAAAATTGCACTTGAATCTGCTTCAATTTGAATGGCAACTCCTGAAATGATCCTGTTTTTTCCTGTGAAGTTTAGTTTACTCCATATAAAAACCAATAATACCAATAATACCAATATGATGGTTATCATCGATTGGCGTTTATTCAAGGCAATTTTAAATTTCTGCATATATTTTACTTATTGGTGAAACAATTCTGTCAATATCTCCAGCTCCCAATATCAAAAGGACTTCAGGTTTATTTGTATTCAGTTTTTCTAAAATTGAGTTAGGGCTTACAAGCGATTTTTGTGCTAAATTTACCTTTTCTAACAACCATGCAGAATCTATATTTGGTATTGGTTCTTCTCTTGCAGGATAAATTTCCATCAGCCACAATTCATCTAATTTCGATAAGCTCTCAGCGAATCCATCAACAAAGTCTCTGGTTCTTGAAAAAAGATGCGGTTGGAATATTCCTGTTATCTTTTTTGAGGGATAAAGTGATTTTACCGAGCCAATAATAGCATTCAGTTCTTCGGGGTGGTGGGCGTAATCGTCAATGACCACAAAATCTGCATTGTCAACCACGTATTCGAATCTGCGTTTTGCGCCTTTATATGTTGCAGTGCCTATTTTTAATTTTTCAATATCCATGCCTAACATTCCATAGCAAATGGCCAAAGCTGCGGTTGCATTGCTAACATTATGAAATCCGGGCAAGCCACAAACAAAATTTGAAACGAATGTTTGTCCCTCATAAAAATCAAAATGGAATTTTCCGTTTTCTATTTGAATATTTTGGCAGGAATAACCAGAAAGTGGACTAGTTCCATAAGAATTTACTCCAATATTATGGGTAAGTTCAAGGGTTAATTTTTCTTCAATGATGAGCTGACCACTTTTTACAGAGTCGCTGGTTTTCTCACTTATACGAATCAAGTTTGCAAAATGATTAAATGCATCTTCAAACGCCCTGTGGGTGTCGTAAATGTCCAAATGGTCTGCATCTATTGCAGTTATAATAGCAAGATCTGGTTGTAGCTGATGAAAACTGCGGTCAAATTCATCGGCTTCAAGTACAACAATCTCTCTGCCGTTTGTTGTCAATGATTCTCCATCTGTTTTTCTCAGATAGTTCGTGTTATAATTGGCAGAAATACCACCTAAAAATGCGGTGTAATTGATATTTGCACTTTCTAATAAATGTGCAATGAGTGTTGAAGTTGTGGTTTTTCCATGGGTTCCTGCTACACAAATGCTAAACATTGAATTTGAAATCATTCCCAAAACCTCCGCACGTTTGTAAATTTCAATGCCGTTTTCTTTGAGATAAACCAAATGACTATGTTTGTCTGGAACTGCAGGTGTTAGAATGAAAATAGTTTTGGTTGTATTTTGATTGATAACCTCAGGGAAGCTAGAAATCGAATCGGTGAATGTTATGTTTGCACCTTCACTTATGAGGGATTTGGTTAAAGCACTTTCTGTTTTGTCATAGCCAAAAACTTTGATGCCAATTGACATGAAATAACGGCAAATTGCGCTCATGCCAATTCCGCCAATGCCTAAAAAGTATGCGTATTCGTATTTTGAAATGTCTCTATTCATCATAAGAATTTCTCAATTTCGTTAACAATAGTTTCTGTTGCATGAGGTCTTGCCGACTCTTTTAAAGCGGTTCTCATTTTATCTTGCTCACTTTTATTTGACAAAAGAGAGATGGCCGTATCAACCAATATATTTTTTGCGTCTTTGTCTGAAACCATGATTGCTCCACCATTTTTGCAGATATGTTGGGCGTTCTTCGTTTGATGGTCGTCGGTGACATTTGCAGAGGGAACAAATATGGCAGGGACACCCGCTGCTGCAATTTCAGAACAGCTTAATGCACCAGATCTAGAAATTACCACATCGGCGCAGGAATAGGCCAAATTCATTTCTCTTAGAAAGGGTTTTAAATAGATGTTTGATGGAATTTCACCGTCGAATTTATAATGCTGGCCGGTTTGCCAAATTAACTGAATATCTTTCTCTACAAATAACTTAACGTTATTATAAATGCTTTCATTTAAAACCCTAGCGCCCAAACTTCCCCCAGTAATAAACAAAATGGGTTTGTTTGCATCTAGATTAAAAAATTGACAAGCTTCTTCTTTGGTGACTTTTTGTATGACTTCTTTGCGAATTGGATTTCCAGAATGAATCCAATTTCCAAATTTAAAATAGGGATCCATGCCATCAAAACCACAAAATATTTTCTTGGCCGTTTTGCTCATGATTTTATTGGTAAGTCCGGCGTAGCCGTTTCCCTCCCAAATAAAAACGGGGTAATTCATTTTACTAGCAGCATAACAGATTGGTAAAGAAGCAAAACCACCAGTACCTATTACCGCGCTTGGTTTGAAATCTTTGATGATCTTTTTTGCCATGAAATAACTTTTAATTGTGAGATAAAGGACTTTGAAATTTTGAATAGAAAAACTTCTTTTTAGACCTGCAATAGGCAAACCTATAATTTTATATCCTTCCAATGGAACTTTTTCCATTTCCATTTTCCCCAAAGCCCCAACGAATAAAAATTCGGCTGAGGGATGTTTTTCCTTTAATGCATTGGCAATGGCAACTGCTGGGAAAATATGTCCTCCCGTTCCACCACCTGAAAATATGAACCTGAGATTACTCATTGGCTCCTCCATTTGAATTTGTGTCTACTGAAGTTTTCATTTCAGTTTCTTTTTCAATTTGAATATGTCGGCTAATACCTAATATGAATCCGAATGCAATACTGTTTAAAATCAAACTAGTACCACCCATACTCACCAAAGGCAATGTTAAACCTGTAACGGGTAATTTGCCAATTGAAACTCCCATATGAACGAATGCTTGGAAGCTCATACTGAATCCAATACCCAATACGGCGAGTGCCGCAAAGGATCGCTGGCTTTCGACAACAATTTTGAGGCATCTAAAAATTAGCACAATATAGCAGCCTATAACAATTAAGCCTCCTATCAAACCATATTCTTCAACAATAATTGCAAAGATGAAATCTGAATAGGGATGAGGTAAGAAATTTCGTTGGGTACTGTTGCCAGGGCCCTTGCCAATAATCCCACCCGTGGCAATGGCAATTTTAGATTGCATTTGCTGGTATCCACTGTTTCCATCTTCGTCTTTTCCAATGTATGTTTCAATTCTTTTTTTCCAAGTAGGAAGACGATTTCCTTCAAAGTTCGACATGTCTACAGTGAATAAAAATGCCACAAATAAGCTAAATGTCAAAATTCCGAGTCCAATTAAGCCAAAAATAAATTTTAGTTTAATTCGTCCCATCACAAGGAGAAAAGTACTGGTTGTCATTACAACCAATGCAGTACTTAAGTTTTCTGGCAAAATAGGCAATACAACAATTGCAATCATTCCTAGAATTTTTCTAAAAGTTTTAGATTGGTCAATTGTATCTTGATTTTTACTTAAATATCGGGCAATGAACATAACCAAGAACACCTTGGCCATGTCTGATGGTTGAAATGTAATTGGGCCAATGGCAATAACCCTCTGGGCATTGTTGATATTGGCACCGATAAATAGCGTAGCGTAGAGAAGTCCAACAGAAATCCAAAAAAATATTTGAGATATGCGAGAATAAAATTTAAATGGAATTAGGTGAATAAAATACATACATCCCCAGCCAATGGCTAAAAAGATTAAATGACGAAAAAAATAGAATTCGGTATTTCCTTGTTGCTTTGCAAATGCCAAAGTACCCGTAGAGCTGTATACAGCCAGTACCCCAGCACAGGATAGAATGATAACAATATACCAAATGAACCTATCGCCTTTAAAGACGTCACTTAATTTGCGCATTGTATCTTAGAGATTTCTTACTGCTGCTTTAAATTGGCGACCACGGTCTTCGTAGTCTTCAAATAAATCAAAACTTGCACAAGCTGGAGAAAGCAATACAGCATCACCATTCGCAGCCATTCTAGAAGCTACATGAACAGCCTCTTTTGCACTTAACGTGTTGATGATTAAATCCACATCGCCTTGGAAAGCTTGGTGTATTTTCATATTGTCAAGACCCATGCAAATGATCATTTTTACTTTGTCTTTCACCAAGGCTTTTAAATCGGCATAGTTGTTTCCTTTGTCAACACCACCGGCAATCCATATTACTGGCTTGTCCATGCTTTCCAAAGCGTACCATGTTGAATTCACATTGGTAGCTTTGCTATCGTTGATATATTCAATGCCATTTGTTTTGGCTACAACTTCTAAACGGTGTTCAACGTTTTGGAAATTTGATAAACTTTCGCGAATGCTATCTTTTCTTACGTCAATTAAATTTGAAATTACGGCAGCTGCCATTGTGTTGTAGGCATTGTGTTTGCCTCTTAAGTTGATTTCTTGCATATCTAAGGTGTATTTTTTTTCTAATTGGATGTGAATGATGTTTGCAATGGCATAAGCGCCAAATTCAACGGTATTATTTAAACTAAATGGAATCATTTTTGAAGGAATATTTGTGTTTTTAATTCCTACAAGTGACAATGCATCATCTTGACAATAAATGAAATAATCTTCATTTGTTTGATTTAAAGTCAAACGCATTTTGCTGGCGATATAGTTTTCGATTTTATAATCGTAGCGATCTAAATGATCAGGAGTAATGTTTGTCAAACATGCTATGTGGAGTTTGAATTTTTCATTTCCATCGAGTTGGAAACTGCTTAATTCAAGTACATAAATGTCGAAATTGTTTAATGCAACTTGACGGGCAAGTGATTGACCAATGTTTCCACCCAATCCCACATTTAAACCTGCATCTTTCAAGATTTTATAGGTTAACATTGTGGTGGTAGTTTTTCCGTTAGTTCCAGAAATACCAATCATGGTGGCATTTGTATACCAACCCGCAAATTCAATTTCGGAAATGACAGAAATTCCTTTTGCTTTGATATTTTGAATCAGTTCTATTTTGTCTGGTATACCAGGACTTTTAATCACCAAATTGGCGTTTAAAATTCTCTCAACATCGTGTGAACCTTCTTCCCAATCGATATTGAATTGCAACATTTCAGCTTTGTATTTCTCACCAATTTGGCCTTTGTCAGATACAAATACATTCCACCCTTGAGTTACCCCAAGAATAGCTGCACCTGTTCCGCTTTCTCCAGCGCCCAATATGATGAGATTTTTGTTCAACGTAGTTTTATTAGGGCAAAAGTTGCCAACACAAGCATTACTGTGATTAACCAAAAGCGCAATGTGATTTTGCTTTCTGGAATAAGTTTCTTTTGATAGTGGTGGTGCAATGGCGACATTAAGAAAATACGCTTGCCTTCCCCGAAGCGTTTTTTGGTATATTTAAAGTATCCAACCTGAAGAATTACTGAAAAGCTCTCTGCGAAGAATATCCCACAAAGAATTGGAAGCAATAATTCCATTTTGATAATAATAGATACAGCGGCAATTGCGCCGCCAAGAGCCATGCTTCCCGTATCGCCCATGAAAACCTGAGCTGGATAACCGTTGTACCAAAGAAATCCCAAACATGCACCAATGACAGCGGCTAAGAACACAACAACTTCGCCGCTGTTTGGAACGTAAATAATATTTAAATACTGTGATATTTTGATGTTTCCTGTAGCATAAGCCAAAATTCCTAAACCTACGCCCACAATGGCAGTGGTTCCAGCCGCCAATCCGTCAATGCCATCTGTAAGGTTTACGGCATTTGTAACCGCCATACAGATGAAAATTATAACCGGTACAAATACCAACCAAGCATTTCCTTCGCCTGGCAATAGATCGGTATAACTGAATTTTAATTTTGAAATTGGAAGATTTGTTTCTAATGGAATATGGTTGATGCTATGCGTATAGTCAATTGCAACGGCAATGATTACACCCAACATTAATTGACCAATCAATTTGGTGCCAGCCTTCATTCCCTCCTTATCCTTTTTGAAAACTTTTATATAATCATCAATTGCACCAATGGTTCCCATCCATATGGTGCTAATAATCATGAGTATTACATAAATATTGTCAAGTTTTGCCAAAAGCAACGTAGGAACAACGATTGCCAAAATGATAATGATACCGCCCATGGTAGGTGTACCTTTCTTTTGCATTTGACCTTCTAGCCCAAGGTTTCTAATAGATTCGCCAATTTGCTTTTTCTGAAGCCAATGAATAATCCCTTTGCCTGCCCACAGCGCAATGAGTAAACTCATAATTCCAGCAAGTGCAGCTCTGAAAGTGATATAATTAAATACCCCAGCTCCAGAAATTCCTGATTTGTCTAAATACTTAAAAATGTAATATAACATTATCCTAATTCGTTAAATAGTTCTGAAATGATTTGTTTATCGTCAAATGGATGTTTAATGCCATTAACTTCTTGATATGTTTCGTGCCCCTTACCTGCAACAAGAATTACATCTCCAGGATTAGATAAAAGGATCGCAGTTTTAATGGCCTCTTTTCTGTCTGTGATTTTTAGAACTTTTTTCTTGTATTGGATTTCAACACCGCCATCCATCGCTGCTATGATTGCGTTTGGATCTTCGTTTCTTGGGTTGTCACTCGTAAAAATTACCCTGTCGCTTAGTTTGCTGGCAATCTGTCCCATTTCAGGACGTTTGCTCGTATCTCTATTTCCACCACAGCCAACTACGGTAATGAGATTTACTCCGTTTTGGCGGATGTTATTGATTGTTTTGATTACATTTTCAAGGGCATCAGGGGTGTGTGCATAATCAACAATGGCGGTCTTGTTTTCTGTTCCTGCAATTGCTTCAAATCGGCCGTTTACCCGGCCAAGCGCGCTTAAAGGAATATCAATTTCTTCTTCACCTTCAGTTAATAAAAACGCTGCCCCATAAACTGCCAAGAAATTATAAGCATTGAAATCTCCAACCAATGATGTCCAGATGTCTTTGCCATTAATTTGTAAAAGCATACCGTTGAAGTCGCTTTCTAAAACCCTCAACCTAAAATCAGCGTTCCCTTTTAAACCGTATGTATATTTTGTTGCTTTGCAATTTTGCAACATCACTGAACCGTTTTTGTCGTCTTTGTTTGTAATTGCAAAAGCTTCAGAAGGCAATTGGTCAAAAAAGCGTTTTTTTGCCTTGATATAATTATCAAAAGTGATGTGATAATCTAAATGATCGTGGGTAATGTTTGAGAAAATTCCTCCAGCAAACTTGATCCCTGCAATTCTATTTTGATCAATGGCATGTGAACTCACTTCCATGAAGCAATGCGTGCAGCCTTCTTCTAACATTTGGGCAAAAAGGGCATGCAAAGCAATTACATTCGGTGTAGTATGGGTGCTTGGAATAATCTTGTTGGCAATTCTATTTTCAACGGTTGAAACCAATCCACATACATATCCAAGTTTTGTGAAAAGTTCAAATAACAACGTAGATATTGTTGTTTTTCCGTTGGTACCTGTAGTTCCAACAATAATTAAATTATCGGCAGCTTCATCATAAAATTGAAGTGAAATTTGCCCTAGTGCTTCTGAAACATCGGCAACCTTAATATACGAAATTCCTTCGATATGTGCAACTTCATTGGAATGCAAGATGGCGCTAGCCCCCAATTCAATTGCCTTTTCTATAAAATTATGTCCGTCAACTTGAGTTCCAGACATAGCGGCATAGAGATAATTGCTCTTTGCAGTTCTGCTGTCAATAGTCAGCCCTTGAATTTGCAAATCCCTATCGCCACGAAAAGTGGCATTTTTTACCGTAGATAAAAGTTGATTTAAGGTTTTCATTTTGAAGGACTTAATTTTAGGTGAATTGAATTGTTGGGACTCACTGTTGTTCCTTTATTAAATGACTGGGAAACAACCTTACCATATCCCTCAAAAGTGATTTTAACTGGTATTTTCTTGGCCAATTGTAATGCATCGCGTAAACCCATTCCTCTGAAATCGGGAACTTTATTCGGTTCAATTGTTGCAGGGTTTATATTAATTGTATATCCTTTTGCATTGGCTTCGCAGTATTGCGCAGCGGGCATTGATGAACTTGAATTGATGCTAAGTTCATTGAGCACAGATTTTAGTGCATTTTGATTACCGTTTAAAACAGATGGGGCTTCAGTAATTCGGGCAGTTACCAAAGTGGGTTGAATTTTTATGTGCGAACTGTAAATTTTGTTCGCAATGTCAATAAATACGGGCACCGCTACTTTTGCCCCGTAATACTCTTCTTTATTTGGTTTATTAATAATTACAATGATGGTATACTGAGGATCTTCAGCCGGGAAGTATCCAACAAATGACGCCATGTGTTTGTCAATATATTTACCATTTTCACTGATTCTCACTGTTCCTGTTTTTCCAGCAGCTGTGAACGGACATTTTTTGGTTATTTCTTCTGCCGTTCCTCTTTCAACTACTCCTTTTAAAAGTTGTTGCAGTGCCACAAGTGTTTGAGGAGAACATATTTTTTCATTGATTACTTTAGGTTCAATTTTTGATACGGATTTTCCGTCTTGCAAAATTTCTTTAACCAAATATGGATTCATCATTTTGCCACCATTAGCCACCGAATTGTAAAGCATTAAAGTTTGCAATGGAGAAATTTGACTGGTATAACCAATACTCATTGATGGAAGTGTAACTCCATTCCAATCTGAGCTTTTGGTAGTTTTAATTACAGGATAGTTTGAGCTAGGAATGTCGAAATTTGGTTTTGCATTTAATCCTAACTCTATAATATGATCAATGAATTTTTGAGGTTTCTTTTGATAGTATTTCCATACAAATTGACTAATTCCAACGTTGCTCGATTTTTCAAAGCTCTCTTGAAGGGTGTAGAATTTATTTCTAGAATCGAAGTGATCCCCATCCGTAAAGGTTTTATCGTAGTACTTTACAGAACCGTTGTGCAAGGCAATGCTATCATTTGGTTTGGCGTATTCGTCTTCTAAAAGTGACAATACAGAAATTAGTTTAAAGGTTGAACCTGGCTCAGAAAATTCACTTACTGCATAGTTTTGTGACTCATAATATTTGCCGTCTGTACCTCTTTTTAAGTTTGCAATGGCTTTGATGGCACCAGTTTTCACTTCCATAACCATGGCGCAGCCATGATCGGCTTCATTTGTAATGAGCGCTTGGCTCAATGCATATTG
This sequence comes from Flavobacteriales bacterium, assembly GCA_947487175.1. Taxonomy (GTDB): domain Bacteria; phylum Bacteroidota; class Bacteroidia; order NS11-12g; family UBA955; genus VMCP01. Next base: position 21,398 of record CANKVM010000011.1, read on the forward strand.
GGTTATATCTTGGAATCCTACATCTAATGTGGTAACAATATCAAATCCATTTTCAGCCAATTGATTGTTTCCAACATTGACTGGGCGCCAAATTCTGCCCGGCATGCGTTGCTCCATGATTTTGCCATTTCTACCGCGGAGTAGACTGTCAAATGATCCCTCAAGGCCAACATTTACGCCATTTTTCGTATAACCAATCGCTCTTTTCGCAAGGTCACCCATGAAATACATGCGTTTTCCTTTTTCTTCAAACCAAAAGCCACTTTTGAATTTGCCACTCCATATTAAAGGAAATGTCTTGATATTTCGTACAATGTCAAAGCCTAAGTCTTTGCCAATAATTGTATATCTTAATTTTTTGTTTTTGAGGGACGTGAATTTCGACTTCCATGTAGATTTGCTTTTCTCGGGGAATACCCTTGCAAACATCATAGACAAGCTGTCTAATTTCGCATTGAATATTTTAGTGGTTAAGCCATCTGCATTGGCGTCCCAAATTAAATCGTAAGTAGGGATGGAGGTAGCAAGTAAACTTCCGTCATCTGCATAAATATTTCCTCTTATGCCAGCAACGTCTCTTATTCTGGTATTTTTCTTTTTTAATTCAATACTGAATTCTTTATCAAATCCATTTTGAAGTTTAATCATTGAATAAATGAGAAAAGCACAAAAACTCCCCACCAATATGAAAATCACATAGGCGCGCTTTAGAATTTCCTTCCTCGTATTTATTTTATTGGGTTGCGTCACGGGTCAATTTTATTGGAGGTGATGTAAGCTCTTTTAATCCTGTTGATTTTAATTTTTCTGCTATTTCAGTTTGTTTGCTAGAATTTGTGATTTCACTTTCTAAGCTTATTCTTTCACTGTGTAATTCTTTTAATGAAGTTTTGAGTTCTTCTTTTTTCTTGATTGCTTTGGTAGCGTGAAGGGAATTATAGATATAAAACAACATGGTAAAAAACAAGATTGCGATGATTTTGAGAGTGCGTTTTGTGGTAAGTTGAAAAGTCTGATCTGCAGCAATGGAAGTTTCTTCCGCGAATGGAGATTTCACATTTTCAATGTTCTCTTGTTCTATATTTTCGTTGTTTATTTCCATGCTTGTCTAATACCAATTCTCATTTTTGCGCTTCTTGCACGCTTATTTCTGCTTATTTCTTCGTCAGTAGGGATGATTGCTTTATTTGGTTTTCCTTCAAATGGTTGAGAGCTCCATCCATACATGTCGGTATGCTTTTTTCCCTCGAGATTTCCGCTATTTAAGTAGTTTTTTACCAATCTGTCTTCCAAAGAATGATAGCTAATCATTACCAATCTGCCGCTTTCTTTAATGAGCGATTCAGAATCAATTAGCAGTTGTTCTAATGCCCTTAATTCTCCATTTACTTCAATTCGAATTGCTTGAAAAACTTGCGATAAATATTTAGCTGGGGTGTCTTTTGGAGTGCAACTAGAAATTGCTTCTTTGAACAATTCAATGGTTTGAATTCTGCGTCCTTTTCTTTGATCCAAAATTGTTTTGGTCAATTTATAGGCGTTTTTAATTTCGCCGTAATTGTTAAAGATGTTCAATAATTGGGTTTCGTTGTAATCGTTTACAACCGTTTCTGCTGATAGTTTGGCACTGACATCCATTCTCATGTCGAGCGGGCCATCTAATCGGTGTGCAAAGCCTCTGCCATCCACGTCAATTTGATGCGATGAAATGCCTAAGTCCCCCAAAATCCCATCAACTGGAATATTGTCTGAGTATTCTAAAAATTGTTTTGCGTATTGAAAATTGTGCTGAACAAAAGTGATGCGAGAATCGTTTGGAATTCTCTCTTGTGCATCTTGATCGCGGTCGAAGGCAATGAGTTTGCCCTTTGGACTTAGTTTACTCAGGATATATTTACTGTGACCGCCACCACCGAAGGTAACATCAACATAAGTGCCGTCTGGATTGGTTACCAGGGCGTCGACGCTTTCTTTAAGCAATACTGGGTCGTGATATTCGTAGTTCATGTAGCAAACAGGTTTGCCAGCATGTTTAGTCTTGTTCAGTAGAAGAAGATCTTTGTTTATGGAAATGCTGCGCCAAGTTGCTTAACTCATCAGAATCAACCGATAACTCAGTATCGTATAAGTGTTGACTCCAAATTTCCACTTTGCTACCGTTGGCACTAAGCACAACATCGTCAGATAGGTCTGCATATTCCAATAACTTTTTAGGAATAAGAATACGCATTGCATTGTCGATTTGTATCAAATTGGCACCGTTAGTGAAGATACGTTTGAATCGGCGAATTTCGGGACTCATAAAATCATCAACGGCGTTAAGCTTGGCAGTTTCTTTCAACCAATCTTCTTTTGTGTACAAAACCAAGCATTTCTCAAAACCGCGGTTAATAACCAAAGTATTCTCTGCAGACTCAGGAAACTGAGCCCTTAACTTAGATGGAAGGGATAGTCTTCCCTTGCCGTCTAGCTTGCAATTATATTCTCCGATTAGTCCCGACATTTTGTGCTGGATTTCTGTCTGCTAAATAAAAAAAGAATTTCCCACAATTTCCCACAATTTCCCAAAATTAGCCACTTCTTTTCCACATTCGCCCACAGGGTAGCTATTTTGAAAGGATTTAGGGTCATCTTTTCTTGTTTTAGACAGTGCAAAAATAGTAAAAACTATTGTAAATACAAGGGGTATGGTAATCGTGGGAGAAAGTGGAATAAAAATACCAAATAATGCCTCTTTTTTAATAAATGTGGAATACCTAATTTTGAATTGTTCCTAAAATGAGAAAATTCACCCTATTGTGTATAACCTTGACCTCGATAATGGGGATAACTCAGGCCCAAAAAAGCGTGATTTGGAACATCGACGCCCAAATTCGAAATTTCGGTTTTGATTTTGGGGGATATAAATACACTCAAATTAAAGGTGACAAATGGGGAAATCAAGTGGGATTCAAAGTTGGAAATTTAGTAGATCCCAAAGAGGTATTTGTTATCAATTACAATTTGCCGGGATCTCAATCATTCAAGCTAGAAAAAATTAACTACGCTTGGGCCTTTAAACCATTTTATGGAGTTACCTATATATTGGGACAAAGAAAATCGAGAATGGATGTGGGCTGCAAAATCTTTGCAAATGCCAGTTTGCCCATCGTTTATTCCTGGCCGGTTTTTATTTCATATTACCAAGGTACACCACCTTTTGATGGTTATGCAGATTTGCAATATGATCCTGCAAATCAAAATGTTTCTTTAATAGGAGGGACAGCACCGTTTACCAAAGGCATGGCAAAAGGTAAAATAATACCCGGATTTGGCCTTTCGGCAGGATTACAAATTGAATGGGGTAGTTATAGATCTTTGTCAAATTCAATGTCGATTGGCCTATCCAACGATATTTTTGTAGAGAAAATACCATTATTATATACACAAACTACAAATAAAAATATCTTCCCGGCACTATTTGTTAACTTTGCATTTGGATTTGGCGATATAAATTAGTTTAAACGTGATTGAATTACCGGTAGTTTCAAAAGAAAAGCGTGGACCATCTAAACCATCTTGGTTAAAAATAGAAATTCCATTTGGTGAAAATTACACCAACGTAAAAAAAATTGTAAAGGAACATAAGCTCCATACCATATGTGAAGATGGTAAATGTCCGAATATGGGCGAATGTTGGGGTGCTGGTACTGCAACCTTTATGATTTTGGGAAACGTGTGTACCCGAAGTTGTTCATTTTGTGCAGTGGCAACGGGTCGCCCTGGTGAATATGATCTCGATGAGCCTGCGCGCGTTGCTGAAGCGGTAAAATTGATGAATGTGAAGCATTGTGTAATTACTTCGGTAAATCGTGATGAATTAAAAGATAAAGGCGCCACAGTTTGGTCTGAAACAATTAAAGCAGTAAAGTTATTAAGTCCACAAACTACCATTGAAACATTAATTCCTGATTTCAAATCACAGTGGGATATGCTATATATGGTTTTGGATGCAAAGCCAGAAGTGGTAAGTCACAACATGGAAACGGTTGAGGAATTATACAGATTGGTTCGTCCACAGGCAAAATATGCAAGAAGTTTAGAGCAAATTAAACGCACCCATCAATATGGTGCGAGAACCAAAAGTGGAGCAATGTTGGGTTGTGGTGAAACCGACGATCAGGTAAAAAAACTCATTCACGATTTGCGCGAGCATGGCTGCGATGTATTGACTTTGGGCCAGTATCTTCAACCAACCAAATTACACTTGCCAGTTGCAGAATATGTGCATCCAGATAAGTTTAAATATTGGGAAGAATATGGATTGAAATTGGGCTTTAGATTTGTTGAAAGCGGCCCATTGGTAAGGAGTTCATACCATGCTGAAAAGCATGTTTTGTAATTTTTGTTAATTTTTTTTGCGGAAAACGCAAATTATGATGAAAAAATTACATTAATTAATGAATATCTATTACGCTAGAATTGGAAAATACCCTCTTTTTGCATTAATTTGCGATTCGAGAGTTTTCTCTCTTTAAAAAAAGAAATTTTATGAAGATAAAGTCATATTTACCTATCGCCCTTTCTGCGGGAATTAGTTTAGGAATTGGATTGTTTGGATTTAACAATACCATAAAAACACCTAAATTTTCTGAATTGTTTTCTTTTGAGAATGAATCAGAAGAAAATCCAACTGAGGAAATTGAAGGTGCATTGCGTTCAATGTACAGCATGAGGCTCAATGAAAAAACGGGTACGCTTGAACCAGAATGGATCAAAGCAGCAGTTGCTCAAGCAGATGCACTTCAAATTAAAAGTCGTTTGAATAAAAATATTGTTTGGCAGAATATGGGTCCAGACAATGTGGGTGGTAGAACCCGCGCTTTGGTAATTCATAAAGATTCTGCAAATATTTGGTTTGTGGGTTCAGTAAGCGGTGGATTATTTAGATCTAACACCTATGGTCAAAGTTGGACACCTGTAAACGACTTGCAAGAAAACTTAAATGTAACTTGTATGGCGCAGACTCCAAGCGGTAATATCTATTACGGAACTGGAGAAGGTGGATTTACAAATCTTTCTGGTACCAGAAATGGTTCTCCTGCATTTATTGGTGACGGGATTTTCAAGAGTGATAATTTAAGTGGTACCAAATTTTCTATGTTGACTGGCACAAAAAATGGTTTATTTGATGTTTGTAATACCATGGTTGCCCATCCTACCTTAAATAAATTTTATGTAGGTACAGATGGCGGTTTATATGAGTTTACAGAAGGTGTGGCTGCTTATAAAAAAATTAATTCTTCTCCAATTAAAGAAGTTAAATGTGATAATAACGGAACTTTATGGGCATCAAATAACGGAGGTGCTGTTTACAAATCAGATGCAAGTGGTGCAATGAAATTGAACAAATCATTTCCAAGCGGTGGTCGTGTGGCAATTGCTATTTCTCCAGATGATGCAAACTACGTTTATTTATTGGTTGCTACTAACGGTGGCAAGTTGGATGGCTTATATAGAACAACAGATGGCGGAACAATATGGACTCAATTGGTTTATGGAAATACAGTAACTGATATTTTTGGACCAAATACCCAAGGTTGGTATGATAACGTTGTGGGAGTTGTTCCTGGTAACAAAAACAAAGTGTTAATGGGTGGTGTTGATTTGGCTACTTGGGATGAAGTAAATGGTTATACTCAAATTGGTAGCACCTTCGGAGCGCCATGGAATAGCAGTTATGTTCATGCAGACAAACATCTAATTATGTGGAACATGAACACCAAACCTGCGACTTGTATTGTGGGTAGTGATGGTGGTCTTTACTCTTCAACAAATTTAGGAACATGGACATCAATCAATAGAGGGTACACAACATTACAACTATATAATGTTGCTTCAAATGAGTTAGGTCATGTAATGGGCGGAGCTCAAGATAATGGAACGTTTTTGGTTAATTTCAAAGGAAATGCGCCAGCTGGTGAGCAATCTAAAACAGCAGTAAGCATTTATGGGGGTGACGGTTTTGATGTTGAATTTTCAAAATTCAATCCTAGTACCACATTCATGTGTACTTATTACGGTACAGTTGTTCGTTCTGGTAACCAAGGTCAATCAAGTTCAACGTTTTGGGATCTGCGTCAAAAAGGAACTATCCAATCAGATTTTAATACCACTTTCAGTTTGTGGGAGCAAGATGCCAAAGCATCTAAATTATATTTGGCAAAAAATGCTGAAATTTGGGCTGCTGTGAATCCTACAGATTTTGCAAATGACGTAGTTTGGATTCGTGTAGCTGGTGGTTTAGGAAACGGTAGAATTATTGAAATGGATTATACCCCAGACGGCAATCATTTGTTTTCATGTAAACAAGGTGCCTTATTTAGGACATCTGGTTTGAAGGATGCTGATTTCTCTGTGAAAGCAAATCCTGGAGTGAATGATATTCCTGCTGGTGTTGTAACAAAACAATTAACGGTTCCTGGAACTTCTGGTAGAACAATCACATCGGTAAATGTGAATATGGCTGATTCTAACCACGTGGTAATAACCTTAGGTGGTTATGGAAATACTTCATATGTAATGGAATCTAAAAATGCATGTGATTTAAATCCAACATGGACAAACATTACTGGCAACTTGCCTTCTATGCCGGTTTATGATGCCGTTATTGATATCGACAATCCAAGCAGAATCATTTTAGGTACAGATTTGGGTATTTGGGTAACTGAAAATGGCGGAGTTAAATGGGAAGAAGCAAACCAAGGTATGGCGCGTGTGGCAGTATTCGAAATACGTGGTTACGAATGGAAACCTTGGGAAGGTATGTCAATGTACATTGGTACTCATGGCCGTGGTTATTTCCGTTCATCTACTTTGTTAACTGGAACTAAAAACATTCCTCAAACAAAAGTATCTTTGAATGCATATCCTAACCCTGCAACAGACATTACAAATTTCTCTTTTACTGCTGCTAAATCTGGTGCTGCAACTGTTACTATCTATGATTTAACAGGGAAGGCTGTGATAACTAAAAATATTCAAATTGCAAATGGCTCAAATTCTATTTCAGTTGATGTTGCTCATTTAACAAATGGTTATTACTTGGCATCTATCAATGGTGTTGTGAATACACAAGCTGTGAAAATATTGGTAAAATAATAAAGAAATCCAATCTATAACAAATCAAAAATGGCTGCCATAGGCAGCCATTTTTGTTCATAATCTTTTTATTTTAAATAAATTCCTTATTTCCAATGACCTGAAAAAACTTCTTCAGCTGGACCAATTAACCAAATATTCTCAAATCCATTTTCGGTTTTCTCAAATTCAAGGGCCAATTTCCCGCCTGGGGTGTCCATATGAACGATTTGCTTTTTATCCCCCAAAATAGATCCGTGAAGAATAGCATGAGCCAATACCGCAGCTGTTACTCCTGTTCCACAACTGAGTGTTTCGTTTTCAACACCACGTTCATAGGTTCGCATTTGTAAATGATTTGGTTCAATCACTTTTGAAATGTTTACATTGATTCCCTCTTTGGCATAAGTTTCATTGTAACGAATAGATTGTGCCCATGAAAGTAGGGGGTAATCTTGTATTGAATTATCAGTAAAATGAGCATAATGCGGAGAACCGGTGTTGATTTCGATAGTGGTTTCATCAATGATTTTCCATGTTGTTACATCGTTCATTTTTAAACGTACTTGACTCTTTTCAATTACTGCAATATGTTCGCCATCTGGTGCCCAAAATTTGAGTTCATTATTATTTCCAACACCCAATTGATGAGCCCATTGGGCAATACAACGTCCTCCGTTACCACACATACTGCTTAAATTTCCATCAGAATTGTAGTAAATCATTTCAAAGTCGTAGCCAACTTTGTTCTGTAAAATCATCAACCCATCTGCGCCAATTCCAAAATTTCGATCACACATCTGTTTTACAGGTAGCGTGGTAGGAATAATTGTTGTTCTGCCGTCTATTAAAACAAAGTCGTTTCCAGTACCTTGGAATTTAACAAAATGGACCATATTTAATTTTGAATGGCTTTGATAATTGCCTTGTCTGTAATAGGTTTTGGACTATCAATTTTAATTGAACTTAGGGGAATTGAATAAATAGTTTTAGGCCCGAGTTCAATATAATATTTCCCGTTTAATTGATAAATTAAAGGGTTTTCGCTAGAGAAATTTGATAAAACGATTGTGAAAATCCCTTTTTTATCAGAAATTTCAATCGATTGCTTAGGTGTTTTGGCATCAACAAACACCACACTAAATTTTGAAACTGTGTTAACGGATTTAGGCTTGGTTTCAAATGTAGATATACTGTCATTTTGAACTGCCATAGCTTGTTCATTAATACTGGCTTCTTTTTTAGATTTATAATTGGATGCAATTTTTGCCCTAGTAGTCATGGGTTGTTTATCCATCATTGATTCATTTGCAGCAAGCGCTTCAGTCAAATGAATTGGAACAAGGACAACATTTTTTACATACTTTGAATCGTCACCAAACGACCATTGATAAGTATTGCCATTCGATATATCAGGAGTCATCGACTTCTCACCTTCGGTCGTGTTTTCTTTTGAATTACTCATTGTAGGAGCAGCATCTATGTCTGATTCCTGCGAATTTGTGACATCATCAGACTGTTTGCTTTCATCCAATACCGCCAAAGTTGAATCTGCATAGATATCAGTACTGTCTTCTACAATAATTGGAGCTAAATAAGCTTCTTGGTTATAGTTTTGCTTTCCTTTTGATTCTGAATTTGACTGTTTATTCAGGGCCAATATTTCAGTGGCTTCCTTAATGCTTCCAGTTTTAATATATTGAATAATAAAGAAATAAGACACCAACACCACGGTAACTGTTGCAACTGCATACAGCCACAAGTTGGTTTGGTTTTCCTCACTTTCGTCTTGAACCCTACTTCGAATATATTCCTTAAGTTCTTCGTCTCCCTCAGACTTAATTCCCTCAACAATAAATTGTTTAAATAATACCTTGCTTTTCAACTCAGCATCATTCTCCATTTCTTGCAGAAATAGTAAGCGTTCATCTTCCGACATTTCATTGTCAATAAACAGGTCAATTCTTGGGTCTTCGGAATTCATAGTTTATCTAAAAAAATCGGTTGAACTAAATTGAGATTTCACTTTGCTTTCAAGATCTTTCATACACTGATGTTTTTTCGATTTTGCAACATCGGCATTGGCGAAATTATTTGCCTTGGCAATGGTTTGCATATCAAATCCATCAAAATAAAACATCAACAAAACTTGACGACAGGTTTCCCCCATTTGATTTAACATTTTTCTTACAATGGCATGATCCAAGTTTGAATCTGAATTTTGTACGGTTGAATGCATTTGTGGGTTGATATTTTCTTCGGGGGACATTCGCTTGTTCTTATCTACTTGCTTAAGCCATAGATTTTTCACAACTGCATAAATATAGGTTGAGGGTTTGGCGTCTAGCGTAAATTCTGGCTTTTTGGCATTTTTCCATAAAACAATAAGTGCCTCCTGAAGCAAATCTTCTGCATCTTCCTCTCTTCCTTTTTGATCTTTTATATATTTATTTACCATAGCCTCGTTTTCTTTATACAATTCAACCAATACATCTCTGTCACCCTGTCTAAGACGGGCCACAATAATTGCTGATGGATGGGTGTTTATTTGCATTTCACGGACTATGTATACTCTTTTATCGAAAAAGGTAAATGAATTACTATGCAAATTAAAGCACATTCACGATTTTTGCGTTGTTATTACAAACAAAATTTAATTTTTTTTTAAAAATATGAAACAGTATTTTCAAAAGCACAAAGTATTTACTTTTTTCTTGGCCGGATTATTAGGCGGCGCAGTTAGTTTAGGTGGCTTTTATGCAGTAGCTGCATCACGAAGCAATTTTGATATTGATCAGAAGCAAGGTGCCTCTAGTCAAATGGCGCGGTATGCTAGTTTAAATACAATTCCAGCCTTTGATTTTACAGGGGTTTCTGAAATTGCAAACCCTGCAGTTGTTCACATCAAAACAACCATTCAATCTACTCCTCAAGATGGTGGCAATCGCGAAATGCCAACCGATCCATTTGAGTTTTTCCAAGGTCCAAATTTTAGATTCGATCAACCACAAGGTCCCCGTCAAGCGAGTGGTTCGGGCGTAATTATTTCCGACGATGGTTATATCGTTTCGAATAACCACGTTGTTGAAGGGGCTACCAAAATTGAAATTGTATTGAATGATAAAAGAACTTATTTGGCAGAATTGATAGGTACCGACAAAAATACCGATTTGGCTTTATTGCGCATTGCAGAAAGTAATTTGCCTTTCTTGAAATTAGGAAATAGCGACGATGTAAAAGTAGGACAGTGGGTAGTGGCAGTTGGTAATCCCTTTAATTTAACAAGTACCGTTACTTTGGGTATTGTAAGTGCCATGGGTAGAAATATTGATTTGTTACGATCAAAAGGAAACAAATATGCCATTGAAAACTTTATCCAAACAGATGCTGCCATTAATCCTGGAAACAGTGGTGGGGCGTTGGTAAGTGTTGCCGGAGAATTAATTGGTATAAATACAGCAATTGCCTCTGAAACTGGTTCTTACGCGGGTTATGGTTTTGCCATTCCTGTGAATTTAATGAAAAAAGTAATCAATGATCTTAAGAATTATGGTAAAGTTCAACGTGCATTATTGGGTGTTTCCATACAAGAAATCACCCAAAACTTGGTTGACGAAAAAGGATTAGCAGATTTAAAAGGGGTTTATGTTGCCGAAGTTGTAGAAAAAAGTGCAGCCGACAAAGCAGGTATAGAAAAGGGCGATGTGATATTGAAAATTGATGGTGACGAAGTAAATAGTTCTAGCCGATTGCAAGAAAAAGTAGGAAAATACAAACCTGGCGATAATGTAAAAATTACCATTCGCAGAAAAGGATCGGTGAAAGAAATTCAAGCTACCTTGTTGGGTGAAAATGGTACAGCAAAATTAGAAACTGCAGAAAAGTCTTCTGGCTCAGAATACTTGGGAATGAAGTTGGAAAACACAACCCGTGAAGAAAGAACCAAAATGGATATCAAAGCAGGTGTGAAAGTTTCGAGTATAGCGTCTGGGGTATTCAAAACCTCAGGAATTCCAGAAGGGTTCGTCATTACTATGATTAACAATGAGCCTGTATATTCAGCTCAAGGTGCAGTTTCGGTTTTGAAATCGTTAAAGGGCAGCATTGTTGTTGAAGGCAAAACGGCAAGCGGACAAGAAAAAATTATTGCAGTGAAACTTCCAAAATCTGAAAATTAAATCAGTAGATTGATAACAAAAAAGGCTACCCATGGGTAGCCTTTTTTGTTTAATCTTCTTGGATATTGGGGTTAAAATTGTTTGACCAATTTCCATTTCCCTTGTTTTGAGTAAATGGATCCGGTGTAACCGCAGAATTGTTATAAAAATTATCATCGTTGTTTAACTTCGATGGAATTGTTGCCGTATAGGTGGCTGGTGCGCTACCACCGTATTCTGGTTTGCTATTTAGCGCCGATCTTTCAAAAGGTGATAAATCAACAAATTTAGAATATTCACCAATGAATTTTGTAAAGGCAGAACCTACCGAACCGTGACGGTTTTTGGCAATGATCACTTCAGTCAATCCTTTGATACCGTGATCTTGTTGCTGATTCTCTTTATTTCCCTCCGAAGTATCTAAGCCCATATTTGCGTAATACTCATCTCTGTATAGGAACATAACCATATCGGCATCTTGCTCAATAGAACCAGATTCACGCAAATCTGAAAGCTGTGGACGTTTGTTTGCACGTTTTTCAACTTCACGACTTAACTGCGCCAGGGCAATTACAGGGATGCTTAATTCCTTTGCTAATCCTTTCAAAGAACGAGAAATAAATGCAATTTCTTGTTCACGGTTTCCAGCGCCTCCTTTGGTTTCATGTCTTAATAATTGCAAATAATCTACAATTACCAAATCAAGTCCTTGTTGAGAATGCACCCTTCTGCATTTCGCATTCAAATCAAAAATACTCAATTGAGGGGTGTCATCTATGAAAATCTTAGATGAACCCAATGCCGCCGTTTTGGTATGCAAACGTTGCCATTCTTCTTCTGTGAGTTCGCTTTTTTTGATTTTATCGCCGGGTACTTCAGATTCTCCGCTGATTAAACGATTTACCAACTGAACATCGGCCATCTCTAGTGAAAAAATCATGACACTCTTTTTATGGTCAATGGCAGCATTACGCAATAAGCTCAGTGCAAACGCAGTTTTACCCATTGCAGGACGTGCCGCCAAAATTACCAAATCCGAAGGCTGCCAACCACCGTTAATTCTATCAATATCAGAAAATCCAGAAGCAACGCCTGTTATGCCATCGTTATCGGCCGACATACGGTTTTCGATTTCCTTCAAAGAGCTATTAATCAATACGCTAATTTCTTGAAAATTTCTTTTTAAACCGGCATTTTTAATTTCATATAATTTCGCTTCTGATTGGTCAAGCAATTCGAATGCATCGTTTGAATCGTCATAGGCATCATAAGCCACTTCTCCAGCAACAGATATCAATTCACGTTGAATGAATTTCTGAGTAAGTATACGTGCATGGAACTCAATATTTGCTGCACTGGAAACCCTATTTGTTAATTGGGCCAAATAATATGGACCGCCAATAAATTCCAATCTACCTGCATTTCTAAGGGCATTCGAAACCGTTAATAAATCGATGGCAGAATCAGCCGATAGATACATGTCGCGGATAACCTTGAAAATTTCTTGATTTGCAGGTTGGTAAAAATGTTTCTCAGTTAAAATGTCAATGACTTGGTGTACTTTTTCTCTTTCAAGCATCATTGCTCCCAAAACAGCTTCTTCAAGCTCTTTTGAATTTGGAGGGACACGACCTAGTACATCACCAAAAAGTTCTTTGATAATTTTTGACTTCTTTGCTTTTTTATCTTGGATTTGATTTTCCATGGACTTTCAAAGTAACGAAAAAAAGTGAATCGCTCGGCACAAACATAGATAAAATAATTGTGCACATTTTTGAAAAGAGAGTGCATATTTTTTTTCGGTTTTTTTGTCAATTTTGGCAAACAGTAGTCAGTTTGTCATAAAATAATTGTAGAATTGAATTTGGTACAATTAATGCAAATTCTAACAAAAGATACACATTGCGCGGATGTTCGTTTAATGGGGTATCATTTAAAAAATACTATTATATATTTGACAATCTTTTTATGGAAGCAAAATTTTCACCTAGGGTTAAAGAAGTAATTCAATACAGTAGAGAAGAGGCCATTCGTTTGGGCCACGATTATATTGGATGTGAACACTTATTATTAGGAATTATTAGAGAGGGAGAAGGCAAGGCCTATCAAACAATCAAATTATTTGATATAGATTCGCTTCGATTGAAGAAAAGCGTTGAAGATGCAATTCGTGGAACAGCCACAAAAACAACAAATTTAGGAAATATACCACTGACCAAACAAGCCGAAAAAGCTTTGAAAATCACCTATTTGGAAGCCAAAATTTTCAAAACTGATTTAATTGGTACAGAACATCTATTGTTGTCTATTTTGAGGGATGAAGACAATATCGCTTCTAAAGTTTTAGGCCAATATGGTGTTACTTACGATTTGTTTAAATTGACCCTTGAAGAAGGCATTGATCAAACAAAAGCTGAATTGCCAAGCGAAGACGGTGAAACACCCGAAGATTATTACCGCGAAGAACAAAAGGCTCAACAAACTGCCAAGTCTAAAATAAAATCTAAAACACCTGTTTTAGATAACTTTGGTAGAGATTTAACAAAAGCCGCTGAAGATGGTAAATTAGATCCAATTGTTGGTCGTGAAAAAGAAATAGAACGTGTCAGTCAAATTCTTTCACGTCGTAAAAAGAACAATCCTGTTTTAATTGGGGAACCAGGGGTAGGGAAAACTGCCATAGCAGAAGGATTGGCATTGCGTATTATCCAAAGAAAAGTAAGTCGTGTGCTATTCAATAAGCGTGTGGTGAGTCTTGATTTGGCTAGTATGGTTGCTGGTACAAAATACCGTGGTCAGTTCGAAGAGCGTATGAAAGCGCTTATGATGGAACTTGAAAAAGCGGAAGATGTAATTCTTTTCATTGATGAAATTCACACCATCGTTGGTGCGGGTGGTGCATCTGGTTCATTAGATGCAAGCAATATGTTTAAACCGGCTTTGGCTCGTGGCGAAATACAATGTATTGGCGCTACAACCTTAGACGAATACAGACAGTACATAGAAAAAGATGGCGCACTAGAACGCCGTTTTCAAATGGTGGTGATTGAACCAGCTTCTCCTGCTGAAACCGTTGAAATTTTACATAATATTTGCGATAAATACGAAGAGCATCACGGAGTTACTTACACCACTGAAGCAATCAAAGCTTGCGTTGATTTGAGTGTTCGTTATATGAGCGATAGGCATTTGCCAGATAAGGCCATTGATATTTTAGATGAAGCTGGAGCAAGGGTACATATCACAAATATTCATGTGCCAATTGAAATTGTAGATTTAGAAACTAAAATTGAAGAGATTAAAATTGAGAAAAACAGGGTTGTAAAAAGTCAAAACTTTGAAGAAGCAGCCAGATTAAGAGATACGGAAAAACGTTTGTTGGAAGATTTGGAAATTGCAAAAGCGAAGTGGGAAAGCCAAACCAAAGAAAACAAATATGCCGTAACCGAAGATGATATTGCTGCTGTTATTTCCATGATTACTGGAATTCCAGTGAAAAGAATGGGAGAAGATGAAAGCAAACGTTTGTTGCATATGGCCGATACACTTCAAAAACGAGTAATTGGTCAGGAAAAAGCAGTTGCCAAACTTGCAAAAACCATTCAAAGAACCCGTGCCGGATTTAAAGAACCAAACAGACCAATTGGGTCGTTTATTTTCTTAGGTCCTACCGGTGTTGGTAAAACTGAATTGGCAAAAGCCCTTTCAGAATTTCTATTCGATTCAGACGATGCCCTAATTCGTGTTGACATGAGCGAATTCATGGAGAAGTTCGCCGTGAGTCGCTTGGTTGGAGCGCCTCCAGGATACGTTGGATACGAAGAGGGCGGAATGCTTACTGAAAAAGTACGTCGCAAGCCCTACAGTGTTATTCTTTTTGATGAAGTTGAAAAAGCCCATCCAGATGTGTTCAATTTATTGTTGCAAGCACTTGATGAGGGACAAATGACAGATTCTGGAGGAAGAAAAATTGATTTCAGGAATACCGTGATCATCATGACATCCAATATTGGGTCTAGACAATTAAAAGAGTTTGGAACTGGAGTTGGATTTGGTACAAATACCAAAGTTGTAGATAAAGATAAAGATTCAAAACAGGTTATTGAAGCGCAATTGCGTAAGTTTTTCTCTCCTGAATTTTTGAATAGAATTGATGATGTCATTGTATTCAATTCACTTGATAAAGAAAATATCATCAAGATTTTGGATGTGAGAATGGCAAAAATGTTGAACCGAATCAAAGATTTGGGTTACCATGTTACCTTGTCTGACGCTGCGAAAGAGTTTCTTGCCGAAAAAGGATTCGATCCAGATTTTGGAGCAAGACCATTGCAACGCGCACTTCAGAAATACCTTGAAGAACCATTGGCTGAAAAAGTCTTGGACGGTTCTTTGAAGGAAGGTGATGAATTGAAAGTTGATTACGTGAAAGATGCTGAAGAATTGGCAATTGGCGTAGCAAAAACTATGAAATTGCCTAAGCCAAAGAAAGAAATTAAAGAATAATACGTCGGATTCCGACAAATCTCTTGCGATAATAGGGGGCACTAAGTTGATCAAAACGAATGCCTCCTCTGTTCGCAGAATGAATAAAGTAGATATTCTCTTTACTCACTTCTGTAACAATTCCAACGTGTCCAATCCGTGAACCGTTTCTAGATCCCTTAAAACAAATTACATCGCCGGGCCTGCAATCATCTGTTTTTACAGCCAATCCATAGTGGTTGTATTCATGTGAACTAGCTGGGGTTGTAATTCCCAATACATAGGTATAGCAATGCCTAACAAACCCACTGCAATCAAATCCACCTGGAGTTTTCCCACCACTTCTATACGGAGTTTCTAAATGTACATATGCTTCTTTTAAAAGTGCATTCACCTCAACAACAGATTCGGCACTAGGGCCTGCCATAGGTGTAAGCGTATCTTGGGCGTGGATGTTTTTACAAAGCAATAAAAATAAGATGGCAATAAATTTTATTTTCACTTGAACCATTTTTGAAATGCTTTGTACCGTTCAGTGTAAGTTTTCCCCGTTTTTCCACCCAATTCTTGCCATCTTTTTTTCATATTGGCAATTCGGTTATTGGGATTAGGATGCGTGCTTAAAAATTCAGGAATACTATTGGTTTTTCCTTGCTTTTCAATTTTTTCAAAAAAACCTGCAGCACCAACTGCATTGTAACTTGTTTTATAAAGCCATTCAACGCTGCACATATCAGCTTCTGTTTCATCATCACGGCCGTATTTTAATTGTGTCAATCCTTTTCCAATATTTGCGAGTTGATGGGCACTATCGCCAAACGCAATTTTCAATATGAGATCAATTCCAAATTCCCTTGTCATGGCATCTGTTGAATGTCTTTTTTCAGCATGGGCTATTTCATGTCCCATAACTCCGGCCAATTGATCTTCGCTTTCTAAATACTTTATTAAACCTGTATATACATAAATGTAACCTCCCGGAGTACAAAACGCATTTTGTGTAGTATCATCCTTGATGATTCTCAAACGCCAAGTAAAGTCATTGGCGTGAATTAAGCTTTGGGTATTTAAAATGCTGTCGCGAATTCCATATAAGTATTTATATACTTCAATATTTTTGGCAGAATCTAATATGATTTTACTATTCTCTTGGTCGAAGTTTTGTGAAACTTGATAACCTAAATTTACATCTTGAGAAATCGGAAAGATATTTGCGTGTTTTATCCATTTTCCGCATCCCCCCAAACAAAATACCAAAATAACCGTGATTGTAAACCTAAATTTCATTGCCCATTACAAGCAAAAACTGTTCCAATTACAGTGTTTTTATGGGTTTTAATAATTAAAATGGGTAACCTATACCAATGGCTATGGCGGTTTGGTTTAATAAGAAATTTGAAAAATTATTGCTGAAATTCTGAGCCAATACCCATCGTTCTATTGCTGGTTTACTTGGGTCTCTCAGTGGAATTCCCCAATCTATCCTGAATAAAAACATACTTAAATCGAAACGCATACCTACCCCAGTATTCAATGCAATTTCACTCACAAAACTCTCTTTTCGTAATATTCCGTAATCGGGATTCGCAACAGATAGTTTATTCAAGTTCCAAATATTTCCGGCATCAAAGAATATGGCGCCCTCTATGAATTTTTTAATTAAAGTAAAACGATATTCGAAATTTGCCTCAAGAATCAATTCTCCAGATTTGTCAATCAAAGATTGTGATCCTTGTTGCGTATTTCCAGGACCTAAACGGCGTGGTTGCCATGCCCTTAAACTATTGCTTCCGCCTATGAAATAACGTTTGTCATAAGGAACTATACTGCTATTGCCATAGGGGAGTGCCCATCCAGCATTTACCCGGAAGGCCATGCTGTTTAAAACATCTATATTGTGTTTGATTCTAAATTCAACTTCCATTTTGGCATATTGAAAATAGTTTACCCCAAATATTTTATAACTGCTATCGGCTCTGAAATTTGTCTCTGTAAGTTGTCGAATCCAACGATGTAAATTTCCACTTGTTTCAAAGCCCAATCTCATAAATAATGAATTTTGACCCGGTTTACTCTGATTATTGGTGTAAACCAAGCCCAATTTTGCTGCGGTAATAATTTGGTCAGTAAAAACCCTCCTTACAAAATCTTGATCCAACTTAGGCAATAATGGTAAGAAATTATTGCTAATCATATTTCTATTGAAACTGATTTCAACTGGGGTATAATACCAACTTATTTTTGATTTTATAAACTGCAGTGAAACAGACGCGGGCAATGAACTTCTGGTGAAATTAGGATTACTTTCATATTGATAACTCAATGAAAATACAGTATTCTTTTTTTCATACTTTCTGGTAGCATCTAATTTATCAAAAAACTTAAAGTTCGGCAAGGTTAAACTCGCTACCAAACCTTGTTGCAAACCTGTATAAAAATTGCCAAATTCACCGCGTTTATAAATTGCTTCAAAAGAAGTAATACTGCTGAGCTTGAACAATTCTCCATTCCCATTTAGATTTTTATTTATAAACGACAATATTCCAGCCAAACCAAAGCTTCTTTGGCTACTGGTTTGAAAGTTTAATCCTGAACTTCCCTGCGGAGAATATAGCATTTGCGGCTCAATTACATAACTCATTCTTGGGCTTGTTTTTAGATTGATAGTTAGCCTAATTTGAGAAGTTTTTTCGTCAATGTCTTGTTTGAAATCAACCACCGAAAACAATCCCAAATCTATCAATGTCCTATACGTTTTTGTAAGTTGTGTTTGGCTGAATATTTGACCTGAATCAATTAATATGAGTTTGTTGAGAATCTTGTAATCTAAGGGGTAATGGTTTAAATTAATTTTGATTCCTTTGCTGTAAATAGTTGTTGGATAATTATTTGTATTGTATTCATTGCTTGTATTAACATTGACCAAAATACTTCCAAAGTAATATTTTTTGTGCTTTTGGCCACTCGGTAAATTGTCTAACATAACAAAAACAGCCGCTTCCTTTTTGTCATTCAGGGTGTCAATTTCGTACCGAACAAATTCTTTGCTAATAGAATAATACCCTACATCTCTAAACTTATTTGAAATTTCATCTTCGGCTTCTTTTAAATTGTTTAAGCTACAAGGCCACCACAATCTAAATTTATCAGACATTCGTACAAAAGAATCTAAAAAGTGTTCGTTCGCGCTATCTGCTGATTTTTTGTACAACGAGTTAATTCTGTAAGCTATACCGGGCTTTGCATGATAAGTTACTTTTGCCTTTCTGTTGCTCAGTTTTACCGTGTAATTTACCTGAGCGTCAAAATATCCCAAATTAAACAAATAATTTTTGATGTTTTCAGCAGATACGTTTGCCAATTGCTCATCAAATAATACCGGTGGCTCGCCTAAGTCGTTTCGCAGTTTTTTTCTCCAATTAACAGAATCACTTAATTCGGGATGTTTTTCATTGGTGCCAATTGCATAAAGCCACAAAAAAATTGGAAATTTATTGAATAAAACACGCTTGTTATTTCTATGTAAAATTTGTGCCGTCAAATCGCCTAAATTGTTAGGTTTTCCCTTGAAGTTTTCAATTGAAACGGTGTTTTTCTTTAGCAAATGTCGGTTTTGAGGGATGGTTTTCTTAACCCCACATGCAAAAAATACCACCGAAAGAAACAACCATGCAAACAGATTGCTTTTAAAAGGTAGATATTTGCGGTAATTAAAATATGACATCTCAAGCTGAACTCAAACAATATGCTTCATTGCGCATGCCTAAGTTTAGGCAAAAATATGGCCAATTCATTGTAGAAGGGCGAAAAGCAGTCTATGAAGTATTCCACAGTCACTTTAAAGTAGACAAAATATTGTGCACTAAGTGGTATTTTGATAAGAATAACCCGGAACTTCCTTGTGATGTCATTTCCGATGAAGATAGCAATAGACTCTCCCAATTTGATACCCCGCCAGGAATTATGGCAATTGTTCATATCCCTCAAACCCCTGTGTGGAATAGCAATCAGCAACTTACATTGGCATTGGATGGCATTTCTGATCCTGGAAATATGGGCACCTTAATTCGCATTGCAGATTGGTATGGAATCAAGCAAATATTGCTATCAAACGATTGTGTTGATGTGTACAATAATAAATGCATAGCAGCAAGTATGGGTTCATTTATTCGTATTGATTGTATTTATGGAGAATTACAAGAAATATTGTCTGATAAATTCGTTTTGGGTGCATACTTAAAAGGGAATTCACTCTATGAAACCAAATTGAGTGAACCAACCGTGTTGCTCATTGGTAGCGAATCGCATGGAATTAGAGAGCATTTGCAGCCGTTAATTACCCATTCTATAACCATTCCAAGAGTTGGAGAGGCGGAATCACTAAATGCAGCTGTGGCAACCGCAATTATGGTTGATCGATTGATGGTGAAATAATCAATTTCTATTCAGCAAAATTTTATATTTTTGTAGGTAATAGAAAGTGAATGGCAGCGCAAGAAAATCATATCAAGCAAAAATTATCTGAATTTATTCGGAAATACTATTTGCAAAAATTGATTTTTGGCAGTCTTGCTACCTTGCTCCAATTAACCGTCATTTTTTATGTAATCAATTACACCGAATATTACTTTTGGTTGGATAAAACACCAAGGGCATTGATATTTATCGGTTGGTGGGGAGCATTCGCCACTTTGGTTTACGCCCAAACCATTCGACCATTGATCAAATACTTGGGATTTGGTAAAAGGTTAGCTAATGAAGATGCCGCAAAGATTATCGGCGAACATTTTGTAGAAATTCAAGATCAACTTTTGAACTTGTTGCAACTGCAAGAAATGAGTTCATCCGAAAATAATCCATTACTCATCAAAGGGATAGAGCAAAAAACTGCCAAGCTCATGCCGTTTTCTTTTTCTTTGGCTTTGAATTGGCAGAAGTTTAAAAAACAAACAATGCGTTTTGGTGCATTGATTTTGGTTTTGTTAGTTTGGGGGATTTACGAAGCACCGAAAATGTCGGCAGCCAGCTATCGCTGGTGGAACTTTACCCAGAAGTTTGTAAAAAAAGCACCCTTTAACTTTGTATTGCTTAACCAAAATTTAAGTATCGCCGAAAACGAGTCCCTCGAAATCAAATTAAAACTTACAGGCAATCAAATACCTACATCTGCTAAGCTGATTTTGGGCGACCAAAATATCATCATGAAATATGATGGGAATAACGTTTTTTCTTACCTCCTGAGTGATATTAAAAATTCAGAGAATTTTTCTTTTGAATGCGGTGGATTTGAAAGCGTGGATTATCAGATTCAAGTGAATAAACTGCCTAAATGGAAAAATGTATCGCTGAATGTCGATTATCCAGTTTATACCCAATTGCCAACAGAATCATTGAGTGCTTATGATGCAGTTAAGGTTCCGGAGGGAAGTAAATTGACTTGGACCATTGATGTGGCTGATGCCAAAGAATTGTATTTTCTGCAAAATAAAAGTTGGAAAAAAATTGCAGTTTCTGCAAAACAAATTCAATTTCAAACCATAGCCAGTCAATTTGAAAAGGTAAAAGCCATATTAAAGGGAAATGTGTTGACGTTGAAAGATACATTTCAAACCAGCATAGAGCCCATACCTGATGCCATTCCCGAACTCAACGTTGAGACCTATCAAGATAGCAATTATGAAAATATTTGGTATTTTGGTGGCGTAGCAACCGACGATTATGGAATTACCCAAGCCCAATTCAATTACCGCATTTTGGCCAATGAAAACGACCAAAAATCTGCTTGGCATGCAGTGCCATTGATAACAGAAGTGGGTAAAAATGTGGAACTCATTCATTCTGTAAATACTGAACTTCTAGGCGTTAAGCCGAATGAAATACTAGAGTATTTTTTCCAAGCCAGCGACAATGACGGCATTCACGGTTCAAAAATTGGGAAGACCGCTGTTCAAAGAATTAACCGAAAATCGGTAGATGCGTTTCGTCAAGAAACAATGAAGAACAAACAAAACTTGCAAGATAAAATGAAACAAAGTCAGCAATCTACCAAAAAGTTGCTCGATGAATCAAAACGTTTGCAAGAGGAATTTTTGAAGCAATCTCGAATGAATTTCGACAATCAATCGAAGATTCAAACTTGGATAGAAAAGCAAGAGCAACAACTCAAGGAAATGCGGAAGATTTATGAGCAGCAAAAGAAAATTGACCGCGAACAGAAAGAGTTGAAGTTGAATGACAAAGAATTAGAAAAACGACGTGAAAATATAGAACAACAATTGAAACAATTGCAGAATCCTGAATTGCAGAAATTATTAGAACAATTGAAAGACTTGCTTGAAAAAAATGCCCCGAAAGAGCAGTTGGAAAATAAGATGAAATCTATTGACAAACTCCAAAAAGAAAACGCCAAAGAAATGGAGAAGTTGATGGAGCAATTAAAAGAACTGCAATTGGAAGAGGCAATTAAAGACCAAGCCAAACAAATGGAAGATTGGGCTAAGAAAGAGGATGAATTGGCGCAGAAAACTGAAAAATTGGATAAAGGCAATGAAACTCAAAAGCAAGAAATCAATAAAGACTTAGATGCCCAAAATAAAAAATTAGAGGATCTTCAAAAGCAGGCCGAGCAAATTGACAAACAAAATAAATCGCTTGAATCGCCAATGAAGCTCGATATGGGTGCAAAAGAGCAGCAAGAAGCGCAAAAACAATCGCAGGATGCCAAAAACGACCTGCAAAAAGGCAAACAAAAGGAGGCTGCACAAAAGGAAAAGTCTGCCGCCCAGAAAATGCGTGAAGCCGCTCAAAAAATGGAAGAGAGTTTGAAGGAGGAAGAAAAGAAAAGGATATCTGAAGATCACGATGCCATTCGTGCACTTCTCGAAAACTTAATAGATATATCGCACCGTGAAGAAAAGGTTTTTACTGAATTAAAAACGCTGAAAGAAGACAATCCGCGCATATTGTCCCTCAATAAAGAACAAATCAATCTCAAGGAAATTTCGAAAACCATTGAAGATAGCCTGATGACATTGGCCAAACGCCAACCCATGGTGTCGAGTTTGGTTACAAAAGAAATTAGCCGCATCAACGACAATATGCAGTTGGCGCTGGACAACCTGAAAGTTCGGCAAATTCAAAAATCGGCCATGTATGAACAATACATCATGACTGGATTCAACAATTTGGCGGTTATGCTGATGGAAAGCTTGAAAGACATGAACCAAAAAATGTCTAAAGATAGCAAATCGTCTAAAAGTAATAAAAGTTGCAACAACCCCAACAGCTCTGGGCAGTCAGGGAAAGGCAAACCAAAAAAGGGAGGTAAGCTTTCTGAAGCCCAAAAGGAACTCGGTGAAATGCTCCAAAAAATGCAGGCTGAAGGACAGAAAAGTGGCAGCACTGGTGAGAAAAAAGGCGATCCAAGTGGCAAAGGAAAAGATGCAAAAGGAAACAGCGGTGAACCTCAAAATGGCAACAAACCCAATGGAAAAGAAGGTGAGTTGAAAGGAGAGGGAGGAAGAGAATTAAGCAAGGAATTGTCCCAAATGGCATTAATGCAAGAGGCATTGCGCAGACAAATTGCTGAATTGAAAAAAGCTGCCCTAAAAGAAGGAAACTCAGGCGATGCCCAGAAATTGGCTGAAGCCGAAAAAATGATGGAGCAGCAAGAAAAAGATATTGTGAATGGGAAGTTAGAGCCCAAAATGGTTCAACGGAACAAAGAAATATTAACCCGGTTATTAGAACATGAAAAGGCGCAATTGAAACAAGGCGACGAAGAACAACGTAAATCGAACAAAGGGGAGCAATTGCCAACTTCGGTGCCAATGGATATCATTGAACAAAACAAAAAGAAAATCCAAGAGAAGGAGGCATTACGTCGCACTCCGGCCAATTTAAATCCTTACTACAAAGAAAAAGTGAATGAATATCTCCGTGATATTCGGTAATTCATTTTTTAGCTAACACCACTGCCGCTGTCGATGTTGGCAGAAGGTTGCATGAAATAAAGTTTTCCATCAGAATTTTCAGCCATTAATATCATCCCTTGGCTTTCAATTCCCCTCATTTTGCGGGGTGCCAAATTTGCCAAGTACAAAACTGATTTTCCAATTACTTCTTCGGGGGTAAAATGCAAAGCAATTCCAGAAACAACGGTTCTAGTTTCTGTTCCAACTTCTAAAGTCAATTTCAAAAGTTTATCGGCTTTTTCAACTTTTTCGCAGGTGATTACTTTGGCAACACGCAAATCTAGCTTTGCAAAGTCATCGTATTGGATTTCAGCTTTAGGCTCAACAACTTGCGCAACTTCTGTTTTTGAAGGAGCTACAGGGGCTGCAGAAGCCAAATTGTCAACCAACGATT